>DAISJE010000363.1:0-5233 GCA_036821665.1 Bryobacteraceae bacterium
GTGTGAGCATAAAAGACGTCGCGGTACGGGCTGGTGTTTCCATCGCAACCGTTTCACATGTGCTGAACGGCACCAGACCCACCCGCCAGCACACGCGCGATCGCGTGCTGCATGCCGTCCGCGAGCTCGGTTATGCCCAAAATCAATCGGCACGCAATTTGGCGCGTGGCCGGAGTACCCTTCTTGGCCTGCTTGTATCCGACGTGCGCAATCCTTTTTTCCCGGATGTGATCGCTGGATTTCAGGACCAGGCTCTCGCGCATGACATGGATGCGCTGGTTTTGAATACTAACTACGATCCGCAGCGTACCTTAAATTCTGTTCGCCGGTTGATGGGCCTTCAGGTTCCGGGCGTCGCCATTCTGACGTCGCAGATCGATCCTTCCGTTATCGATATGCTTGCCGAGCGCCGTATCGCCGCCGTTTATCTCGATCTGGGCCGCGTCAGCCAAAGTATCAGCAACATAATGCTGGAGTACGAGCAGGGCATCGTTGATGCGCTCGAATATCTTACCCAACTCGGGCACCGGCGCATTGCGTACATCGGCGGCCCAATCCTTCTTAAATCGGCGCAGCGTCGGAAACGTGCTTTTCTCGAGGCCGCAGCGCGCCTGGGCCTGCCCGGCGCTCAGGCAATTGACGCTGATTTCACCGTCAAAGGCGGCTATTTCGCATGCTCCAAACTGTTAGCTGGCCGGGTGCCCACGGCCATTCTCGCCGGGAATGACTTGACCGCCATTGGAATTTTGCATCGCGCCTACGATGGTGGCCTGCGTGTGCCGGTGGATCTGTCCGTCGTCGGCTTCGACGACATTCTTTTTGCGGAATACACGCAGCCGGCGCTCACTACCGTTTCTCTCCCGCGAAACGAAATCGGGAAGGTCGCATTTCAGGCGTTGTGGGGAATGATATCGGATATTGATCAGGCCGGGCGCGAATTCCGGGTCCCTACCAGTCTTGTCATACGGCAATCGGCAACGCCGCCTGCTGAGGGCGTATCGTGAATCGTCTTCGCTATAAAATCGAGGTTTTCTCAAGATGAAACATTTTCTTTTCGCAGTGCTTTTCGTGTCGTTCGCATCCTTGATGCACGCGGCAGATTTAACCGGACACTGGATGGTGAAGTTTGAGGCCGACGGCGCCACGCGGGAAACATCGCTTTATCTGAAAGCCGATGGCGATCTTTTGACCGGCTACATGTCCTCCAATCAGGGCAATGAGGCTATTCAGGACGGCAAAATTACCGGCGATACATTCTCTTTCGTGATCGTGGTCGACCGTTTCGGAGAAGAAAGGAAATTGGAGTATACCGGGAGCGTCAAGGGCCAAACGTTAACTCTGCAGTATCCTCATCCTCCCGACCGCCCCGCCCGTCACGTTGAATTGAAGCAAGTGTCTACGGAAGCACCGGGCCCGATGCCCCCTCCGGCGGCAAAGATTTCACTGCCCGCGGCCGAGCCCGTTCCCTACAACGGCCTGGCGAAAACGCCGCCAATGGGTTGGAATAGCTGGAACAAATTTAAAAATAAGGTTACGGATCGTCTGATCCGCGAAACCGCCGACGCCATGGCTCGAAACGGGATGAAAGACGCGGGTTATGTCTATGTCAACATTGACGACACCTGGCAAGGCTCGCGCGACGCAGAAGGCAACATCCAGGCCAACAGCAAGTTTCCCGATATGAAAGCGCTCGCCGATTACGTGCATAGCAAAGGGCTCAAGCTCGGCATCTATTCCTCGCCGGGGCCGAAGACTTGTGCCGGATATGAAGGTAGCTTCAAACATGAAGAGCAGGACGCAAAAACTTACGCGGCCTGGGGTATCGATTACCTGAAATACGATTGGTGCAGCGCCAGCCAGGTCTATGACTATCATTCGATGCCCGCTGTTTATGCCAAAATGGGCGCCGCGCTGGTTGCCACAAATCGCCCGATTGTCTATAGCCTCTGCCAGTACGGCGTGCTCCACGTCGAGCAGTGGGGAACCAACGTCGACGGCAATCTCTGGCGCACCACGGGAGATATCAGTGATAACTGGAAATCCATGTCGCACATCGGGTTTGATCTGCAATTGAATCTTGCCGATTACTCCGGACCCGGCCACTGGAACGATCCCGACATGCTGGAAGTCGGAAATGGCGGGATGACCAATACCGAGTACCGGACCCACATGAGCCTCTGGAGTCTTCTGGCGGCGCCTCTACTCGCCGGCAACGATCTTCGTTCCGTGCCTCCCGACACGATGAAGATTCTCGCGAACCGTGAAGTGATTGCCGTCGATCAGGATCCGCTCGGCAAGCAGGCAAAGCGCGTGGCGAAGGATGGCGATCTGGAAGTCTGGGCGCGGCCGTTGCAGGACGGCGCTTATGCCGTGGGTCTCTTCAATCGTGGTGGCGCTGCAGCGAAAGTCACAGCGCGCTGGAGCGATGTGGGCTTTAGCGGAAAGGGCAAAGTCCGCGACCTCTGGGCACATGCCGGCCGAGGCTCCGTAGCCGACGCCTATTCAGCCGAGGTACCTTCCCACGGAGTCGTGATGATCCGGGTCGAACCCGAAAAATAAGGCACGCCTTTACCCTAACTCGCCGGTTCTTGCCGCCCGGATCATATGATCCGCAGCCCTGTACGCAAGTGCTTGAATCGTGGCAGTTGGCTGTTGCCGCGCCGATGTCACGAAATTGCTTCCGTCGACTACGAACAGGTTTTGCACATCGTGCGTCCGGCTGACAGCGTTCACCACCGATTTCTTCCGGTCATGACCCATGCGGCAGGTGCCCATCAAGTGCCGGCTCGTTTCGAACGTCTCCACAGGAAGTGACCAGATTTTATTTGCTCCCATAGCCTGAAAAATTTCATACTGGCGTTGCTGGAGCCATCGTAAGTTAGCCACATCATCCGGGTGGTTTTCGAACGTAATGCGGACGGCAGGCAGGCCCCACGCATCTTTCAGGTCCGGATCGGGCGTAACCGAGTTCTTTTCCATGGGCAGCGATGTCGCGTGCGAAAGCAGCGACATAGTGCGGGTAAAGTAATTTCCCATCAATTTCTTGTATTCATTGCCCCACTTCGGCGCATCCGGTGGCATTCCAAACAAGGCGAACCCGGCTGGATAGAAGTCAAAGCGTGCATCGATTCCGCCTCCGCCATAAAAACCACGCTTGGGATCGGCCGCATAGTAGTCATGAATCACGCGCGTCACCTGCACGCTTTTGTACTCGTTTAGAGGATGCTCGAACAGCGCGCTGGCAAGCGATCCGTTGTCCCACATAAAATTCTTCCCGACCAGTCCGCTGGAATTCGCCAGGCCGCCCGGAAATAAGTTGGATTTCGAAATCAACAGCAGTTTCGCCGATTCGACGCCATTCGCGGACAACACAACCGCCTTGGCTCGCTGGAAAACTTCGCGGCGTTTCGAGTCGAAATAAACGGCTCCTGTCGCCCGCCCGTAGGCGTCTGTTGCGATCTTGCGCACATACGAATCAGGCCGGATCTCGCATCGCCCCGTTTTTTCGGCTTCGGGAATAACGCTTACCAGGGTGCTTGATTTGGCGCGCATCTCGCAGCCAAACGATTCGCAAAAGCCGCAGTGTACGCATGCAGGACGCCCCCTGTAGGGTTGCGAGAGAACTGCCAGTGGAGCCGGAAACGGATGTAATCCGAGTTTCTTCGTTGCCCGCTCAAACAGAGCTCCGGATGACTTCACCGGCAGCGGTGGCAGAGGATACGGTTTCGACCGCGGTGCTTCAAACGGGTTCGCGCCCGCCAGTCCGGAAATGCCGAGATCGTACTCCGCTTTGGTGTAATAGGGCTCCAGATCCTGGTATGTGATCGGCCAATCAGCGAACGAACTGCCCGCGATTTCTCCATACAGGCTGCGTTCGTGAAAATCGCTTTCGTGAAAGCGCCAATAGTTCGCAGTGAAATGTACAGAGCCGCCGCCCACCTGGCGACCGTATTCGACCGCTTTAATCGGCTTTGCCGGTTCGCGCTCATTCGCCCGATACGTGATCGGCTGAACCTTGATGTCATTGGTCAGTCCCGGCAGAAACGTGTATTTGATCTCGTCGTGCGAGTAATCCGTCTCCCGCCAATACGGGCCCTGCTCCAAAACGACGACCTCGAAGCCGGCTGTCGCAAGCTCCTTTGCTATGACGCCGCCTGCAGCGCCCGCGCCGATAACAAGAAAATCAACCGGATCGGCCGGCTTGAATTTCGGGCTGCTCATTTCGACTCCGCATCGTAGTACCCGAATGGCGGCGTCCAAGCCATGCGGCTTTCAAAGTGGATGTAATTCCACCCTACCTGGCCCCGGTTGCCTCCGTAGGCCGGGTTTCCGAGGAAGCCCAGCACGGTATGCGTTCGGACGGCCTCAAAAAATTCGGAATTCTCGATCGAACGAATCACCTGAAGCTGCTCCTCGCTGGATCGCGCGGCCATGCCTTGAATTTCACCGAGCCCCTTCCGATAGAGGTCCTGCTTATCGGTATCGAAAGTGGTTAAGGCGCGATCGATGAAGTAGATGACGCCCGCCTCCGCAGCGCCCGGACCATCTTCGGAAGGCAGGATTTGCGCAGCCACGGCGGCGATATCGGCCGCCTGCGGCGCCGTGAAGAACTCGAACACAACGGGCGTCTCGCGCTTGACAGCCTCGCGAGCGTGCTCCTGAGCCGCGGCAATGGCCGCGAAAACCGCGGACCCAACTGAACCGCAAATCCAATCGCGGCGAGTAGAATTCAGGCTCATAGTTCACTCGATATTGGCTCAAGTGCGAGGCAAAAGCAAGGCCACGGATTACCCCATAGCCGACCAGTGTTCGGGCTAATGTCTCTCCTCAAATCGAGTGGTAACGATTCGCGCTAAACCGGAAAATTACAGAAGACGATCCAGAACGAGCGTGTCGAACCTTTTGACTTGCTCGAAAATTTCGTCATTTGTGATGAACCCTGTAGCGGCCGCGTGGCAGGCCGCGAATTGCTTTATGCTGGCTCTGCGGCTTTTGAAGAACGATACGTTTTCTCCTCGTACGACAACAAGCAACTTGTCACCGGGTTTTACACCCAACGCCTCGCGCGCTTCCCGCGGGATCACAATTGATTCTTTGTCGATCGCGTTGCCTGTGTCATCGCTTTACATTTCAGCTAGAATGACCGCCATGGGCGCGTGGGCAGGCGACCCGCGCGCTCTCGTACCTGCTCGATCCGGAGCAGTTTTTCATCCAGCCTCATCAGCGCTATCTA
>DAISJE010000364.1:0-5202 GCA_036821665.1 Bryobacteraceae bacterium
GCGCTTCAAAAATTACCTGACGAGAAGCGGGAGGTACTCATCCTGAGCCGCTTCCACGACATGCGTTATGAGGAGATAGCTCGCATTCTGAAATGCGAGATTGGCACAGTCAAGGTTCGAGTGTATCGCGCGCTGAAGGAGCTGCGCGAAAAATTCTGTGAGCTCCGTGGAGAGAAAGTTGTATGACGTTTGAAGAGATTCGCCTGCTCATCCCACAGTATCTTTCCGGCCGGTTGACGGCCGCCGAGAAAGACATCTTTGAAGCACAACTGAATGCCAGCGCCGAGCTGCGGATCGAAGTAGAAGAGCTGCGTTCACTTTGGAACGAACTCGGTTCCATTCCCGAAGAGCGCCCGAGCGATGCATTGCGGGCTCACTTTTATCAAAAGCTAAACACGATAACGAGAGAGCGCAAACGCGTCGCGGACGGCGGTTTCGCATGGTGGAAATCGGGCCTGCAAGGGCTGGTACGGCAAACCGCCGTGGCTATTGCCGTATTCGCTGTGGGATTGTATGCCGGCCGAATGAGTTTCGGCCCATCGTCCGGCACGCAGGAAGTGAAACGCCTCGACACAGAGGTACAGACCCTGCGCCAGACTGTAGCTCTGTCGCTGCTCGACAGGCAATCGGCCACTTCAAGGCTGGAGGGCATTTCTTGGAGCAGCCGCGTCGAACATCCCGATAGTGATCTGGTGTCCGCGCTCTTGTCAACGCTTAACAGCGATCCAAACATAAATGTACGCCTCTCGGCGCTTGATGCCGTCGAGAAATTCTCCGGCGATCCGGCGGTTCGCAAGGCGCTGGTCGAATCCATTCCGCGTCAGGACTCGCCGCTTGTCCAGATCGCGTTGATCGATGCGGTCGTACATATGCGCGATAACACCGCGGCCACGCAATTGCGCAAACTTACCGGCGATCAGGAAGTGAACGCGGCGGTACGGCAGCGGGCGCAATGGGGCCTGCAAAAACTCACTTATCAATAAAGGACGTCATCGATGAAAATCACTTTTTGCCTGGCGCTCCTTGCGTCCGGGACGGCAGTATTGTGCCTCGCGTCTTCTCACTCGGATCGATGGCCGATTCGCGAGCAGCAGACAAGTCAAAAGACGTTGACACTATCGGGCGCGCCCCTGCGGCTCGTGGTCGATAACGTTGACGGCTATGTTCACGTAACGGGGGCCAGTGGATCGCAGGTGCAGGTAACGGCCCACAAAACGATTCGCGCTGAAACCGAAAGCGATCTTCGCGATGCCAAGAGCGAAGTGAACCTGAACATGACCGAAAAGCCCGGCACGGTTTCTGTTTATTACGACGCGCCGTGGCGCTGCAACGGCGAAGGCCGCGGCTGCCACGACCAGCAGCGCCGGTTTTACAACGTCTCATATGACATCGATATCCAGGCGCCGCGCAATGCCCGGCTTGTAGTTTCCACGATCAATAACGGCGATATCCGAATCGATGCAACCGCCGGCGATTTCGACATCAGCAACATCAACGGTGGTATCGCTATGACCGGGATTGCCGGCTCGGGCGATATCCACACGATTAACGGACCGATCTCAGTCCATTTCGCGAAGAATCCAGCCGGCCCTACCAGCTTCAAGAGCATCAACGGGCAATTAGATGCCTATTTCCAACGAGGGCTTTCCGCTGATTTGCTCTTCAAGACATTTAACGGACAGATCTACAGCGATTTCGAGGTATCGGCGGGAGCGGCTCGCGTTGCCCAAACCGAGCAGCACGATGGCCGCTTTGTCTACCGCAGCGATCGCGCCAGAAGTGCGCGCGTCGGCCGCGGCGGCCCCGAGCTAAGTTTTGACGCGTTCAACGGAAATATCCGCTTGCATCGCGAACAGTAAGGAGAAGCAAGGAAAATGTTTAAGACAATTGGGATCGCACTTTGTTTCGTTGGCGTTCTTCTCGCGCAAGATGGAGGCGAAAAGACGACCGTGCCCTTGCACGATCCCACGCGTCCGGCGCGCATCGAGGCGCAACTGCTGTCCGGCAGCATTATCGTCCATGGCGCGGATGTGAAGGACGTCATCGTGGAGGCCCGTTCCCGCAGCGGCGAGGAACCGCGCGAGCACCGACTGGCGCGTGCCGACGGTATGAAACGGCTTGATCTTGGTGGAACCGGCCTCGACATCGTGGAGGATAACAATGTGGTTCACATCAAGACCGGTTCATGGGCCACGCCCTCTGATCTGCTGATCACAGTCCCACGGCATTCTTCGCTCGAATTGAAGTCAATCAACAACGGCAATATTGAGGTCCATGACGTCGACGGTGAAATCGACGTGAACGATCTGAACGGCAAAATCGTGCTCCAGAATGTCGGCGGCTCGGTTGTTGCCCATTCTTTAAACGGTGAAGTAGTGGCGACGTTGAATCGAGTCGATCCATCGAAGCCAATGTCCTTCAGCACAATGAACGGCAATATCGACGTCACTCTTCCTCCAACCGTCAAGGCAAACGTCCGCATGAAGACCGACAACGGCGAGATCTATAGCGATTTCGATGTGAAGCTCGATTCAGGCGCCCGCATGGTGCAAAACGAGCCGGGAGACTCGCACGACGGCCGGTACCATGTGCGTTTCGACCGCGCGCTCCACGGGACCATTAACGGCGGCGGCCCGGAATTTCAGTTCACCTCCTTCAACGGACAGATCTACATTCGCAAGGGCAAGTAAATCCAATCAATGCACCGGTCCCCAACCACTGAGTTGCCGGTAAAATCCCAGATCCGTTCCACTCAGCAGCTTCGTCACATAGAGAATCTGACCGCAATGCATGGCGAAATGTTCGACTACGTGATAGATCGCGGCGAGCGCCGTAATGTCTCGATACCGCTGGATGGTGTACGTCTTGAGCAAGTCCGGCGCGGTCAATCCCGACAGAATCCGATCGACCTCTTTCAGGGTTTGCTCCAGAGCACTCCGTAATGCTGTAGTGCTCAGTTGACGTCGTTCCGCGAACTCCGCGTCCCGGTCCCGCGTGTTTTCTATCCCGCCAAGAGGCCCTACAATCCACTGCCGCACATTCCCGTTCAAGTGCAACAGCAGATTCCCAATACTGTTACTCGTCTCATTCGGACGCCACCAGATCTGTTCCTCGGTAAGCGAATCCAAGCAGTGACAGATTCTTGGCCAGCATTCGTCCTTCAACTTTTCTCGAGAGAACTTTACAAAGGCCTGCTGCAACTCGTTACATGTTTCGTCCATTCCTCTATTCTGATCGTCTGAGTGCAAAATGAAAGGCAAGATCATGGACATGTCTCTATGCGGCCACGCTCGTCCTTAAATGTCGCTGCTATCTTCAGCTGCTTGTTCTGCGCTTTGCTATGGACCAACGTTACAGCTTATTCGCAGAGCGAGCTTCAAACGAGTCAACGAACACCTTCGCCGCCCCCGCTTCTCCTCGGCGCTGCCTGGTACCCCGAGCAATGGCCGGAATCCCGCTGGAACGCCGACCTTGACCTGATGCAGAAGGCGCACCTGCACGTCGTGCGCGTCGGTGAATTCGCCTGGACTGCACTCGAACCGTCTGAAGGCGAATACGAGCTTGACTGGCTCGAACGCGCCATCAATCTCGCCGGTCAACATGGCATCTACGTGATTCTCGGCACGCCCAGCGCCGGTCCACCGGTTTGGATGGCAACGAAATATCCCGATATCCTCATCACCGACGCCAACGGCAAGCAGTATACCGGCGCAACCCGCAACCGTAGTAACTGGAACAGCGAGCGTTACAAGCGCTTCGTCCGCGAAATGGACTTGCAACTATCCAAACGCTTCGGCCATAATCCTTACGTTATCGGCTGGCAAATCGATAACGAATACTCGAGCCAGTCGTACGACGCTGATACTCAAGCGCAGTTCCATACGTGGCTGCAGCACCGCTACGGCACCATCGAGAAGTTAAATGCGGGTTGGACGACGGCCTACAACAATCAAACTTACTCCGCATTCGATCAGGTTCCTCTCGTCGAGGGAGCCCGAGACAACAGTCCTGGCCTATGGCTAGATTCCAAGCGTTTCATCTCCGACTCTCTGCGCGCCTACCAGCGCGTCCAGATCGATGCGATCCGCAAGTACGCCGACACCAGCCAGAAAATCACAACCAATATGATGCGCTTCTACGGTCTGTTCGACGGCTACACCGTCGGTCAGGATCTCGACATCATCGGTTTAGACAACCCGCAAGTGTCAGGCCAGTTCGACCCAATCGAAATGGCGCCTCCGCAGGATCTCATCCGTGGGATTAAGGACCGCAATTATTGGATTATGGAGACCACTGCCGGCCCGCGAGGAGGAGGAAACGCCAGCATACAACTAGATAAAGGCGCGATGCGCGATTCCGTCTGGGCCGACATCGGTCTCGGCGCTGACCTCGTCAGTTACTGGCAGTGGCGCGATGCTCTCAACGGCGGCGAGCAGAACCATGGCGCCCTCGTTGACGTAGACGGCGAGCCAGATCCCATCTATGCCGAGTGGTCGCAGATCGGCAGCGAGTTCGAAAAGGCCGGCCCGGCGCTTACGGGCACTACGGTCGATTCGAGTGTCGCGATCTTGTACTCCTACCCCAGCCGCTGGACAATCGACTGGCAGAAGATGAACCCGAAGTACGACCCGATTGAAGCGCTTATGAGTTATTACACTCCGCTTCACGAACTCGGTTACACGATCGACATCGCCCCTCCCGAACGCGATCTCTCCAAATACAAGCTCGTGATCGCGCCAACCCTCAATGTTCTTACTCAGGCTGAGGCGGACAACCTGGAGCGCTATGTCAAGCACGGTGGCCATCTCGTGTTGGGACAACGCTCGGCCATGAAGGACAAACATAACTCGCGCTGGCCGAAGCGCCAGCCCGGCCCGCTCGCATCGCTACTCGGTGCGCGCATCGAGCAGTACACCGCGCTTGAAAGTCCGGTGGATACTTCAGGCGTCTGGGGCGAAGCGAAAGATCAACTCTTCGCCGAGCAACTCACTTCACACACCGATGACGTAAAGGTTCTGATGCGCTACCATGCGCCGCACTCCTGGCTCGATGGCCAACCGGCCGCTGTGACGCGCAAAATCGGCAACGGCTCGTTCACCTACGTCGGCGTGTGGCTCGACCAGGCGGGCATGAAGCGCGCGGTGCAGTGGATGCTAAATGAGATCAACCTTCAACCGGACGTTTTCGCAGTGCCCAAAGGCG
>DAISJE010000365.1:0-5200 GCA_036821665.1 Bryobacteraceae bacterium
TGGAATGAACGTTGCACTTAGCACCTGCGACCAGGCGGGTCGTACCAGGAATGCCGTAATCACATAAGCAAATAGAACAAGAGTCAGCCACTTAAACAAATTCGCTATGGTCCGGTAGGACGTCCAGAACAGAAGTCCAACAATTAAGAATGCAAACAGCGGTGTCCCAAGATACGCTGGGAGCCCCGTTACCATCTGCATCGCGTCCGCCATGCCTCCGAGGTCCGCGCCGATATTGAAGACATTCGCGACAATAAGCAGCGTGCATGCAAACCAAAGCACAGGGGCCGGATAGCGCGTTCTGATCACCGCAGCGAGACCACGGCCCGTGACCATCCCAAGGCGTGCGCACATCAGTTGCACGGCAGTCATCAGGGGGAATGAGAAGAGTGCCGTCCATAGACCTGAATAACCATACGCCGCGCCTGCAACCGAATAGGTAGAGATTCCCGACGGATCGTCGTCAGCGGCGCCAGTGATTAATCCCGGCCCAAGGTCGCGGAAGAATTGTGCGAGTGGGCCGTTCCGCTTCCTCGATATTTTCGGGCGTGAGCCCGCCGTTTGCATTCTCGTGCAGCTCCTCCGAAGATCTTGTCACAGCATCGTTTTTTGACGGAGCCCGTCGTCTTTTCCATCTGCTTTCCGATGTTCATAAGTAGAGGCGGTGAGGCCGGCCAAGAGAATACACGCACTATTTCGAAATCTCAATTCCACTGATTTCAAGTGCTAGCCAATCGCAACTCATCAGTCGCGAACGGTCTTGGCGTCTTTTACAGGCCTATCAGCCGAATCAATAAGGAGACTTTAGATGAAAACATTATGGAGCCTTGCTGCCAGTGCGGTCTTGGCTGCATGTAGTGGGGCTATTTGTTTTGGGCAGCACTATACACAAACAAATCTTGACGGGAGCGTGCCCGGGTCCGCGGAAGCTACAGACCAGCAGTTGATCAATGGCTGGGGTCTGGCTCGAAGTTCCGGCAGCACCTGGTGGGTTTCCGATAACGGGACCGGCGTCGCTACGCTATACGACGGAGGAGGTGCAACGCAGAAGTTGGTTGTTACGATTCCGGCCAATCCAAACAATCAAAACGTATCGACAGGCAGTCCCACCGGAATGGTCGCAAACGGCAGCAAGACAGACTTTCTTCTTGCCAAGGACCGGCCGGCGGCATTCATTTTCGCCAATCTTGACGGAAGCATCGCCGCCTGGAATCCGAACGTCGGTCTGAAACCCGGAGAGGCGCCGCCTTCCACGCATGCGGTGATCGTGGCCAAAACGAAAGATGGGTCCGCTTACACCGGATTGACCAGCGCGTTTATCAAAGGCAGAGTTTATCTTTACGCTGCGAATTTCACTCGCGGCCGGGTGGATGTGTTCGACCACAATTTTTACCCTGTGAGGCTGAACGAGGAAGATTCGGATCGTCATTCTTACAATGACGAGCACCTGGAGTTTCGAAACAGGCCTTTTACAGATGACCAGTTGCCTCGCGACTATGTTCCGTTCAATGTCCAAGCCATTGGGAATGACATTGTCGTGACTTATGCCCTCCATCATGAAGGCGATCCTGCTGAGACTGCCGGTCCCGGACTCGGGTATGTGGATATCTTTAGCTCAACCGGCCATCTCTTGAAGCGCCTTGAACATGGTGATTGGCTAAATGCACCCTGGGGCGTTACCCTTGCTCCGCTGGACTTCGGACGTTTCAGCCACGAACTGCTCATTGGTCAATTTGCGGGCGGCGGCACTACCGAATCCAGCGGCTTCATTGCGGCGTACGATCTGGCCACGGGAAGATTCGATGGCCTGCTAAAAGATGCCAGCGGAAAACCGCTTTCAATTAATGGCATCTGGGCGCTCAGTCCGGGGAACGTCAGTCCCGCAAATGTCGATGCCGATGATGCGCCTGCGGCACAGGTGTACTTCACCGCAGGGCCTGCTGTAAAGACACAAGGGCTGTTCGGATATCTGACGGCGGTTCCAGCCGAACTGACCCAGGGAAGCGGGCAATAGGTCAGGGCAGGGGCGACCGAGCCGGTGAAGCTGTGGGATTGCGCTCTCGACCCGCCAAGCGAAACACGAAACAATCCCAATAGCTATGAAGGGGCGAACCCGATGAGGAAGAATCAGATTTGTAACTGATTCTTGAGTGTCGGTTCGCCTCCCGTCGACTCTCGAGAGTTTTCGAAACGCCAAGAACTGAGCGTGTTAGTGCCGGATACGAGATCATAGATCGTTTAGACACGTGCACGCTTTAACATCGAACCTCACACAGCACGGATATTTGATACTGTTTGCCTTAGTATTCGGTGAGGCCATTGGGCTTCCGATTCCTGCGGCTCTAGCTTTATTGATAGCCGGCGCGAGCAGCGCCAAAGGTCCGCTAGACATAGGCCTTGTACTACTGACATCCTTTTTGGCTCTGCTGTCGGGCGATGTTCTGCTATTTCTCCTCGGCCGCCGGACAGGGTGGTGGTTGCTCGGCCTGATATGCAGGTTCTCCCTGAATCCGGACTCGTGCATTCTGCGTTCAGCGGAATCGTTCGTGCGGCACGGGAGAACCATGCTTGTCTTAGCAAAATTTGTGCCTGGAATTAACACGCTGGCGCCCCCACTCGCAGGCAGCATGAATATGCGGCTTTCGCAATTTCTGATGCTCGATGTTTTAGGAGCCGCGCTCTACGCGGTTGCCTGGTGCGGAGCCGGGTTTGTTTTCAGCGATTTTCTTGCCGTTTTAACGAACGGGTATAGCGCAGGCAGCCGCATTTTTCTGTGGCTACTTGCGATTGCGGTCGCGATTTACATTGGCCATCATGTCTGGCTGATGTTAAAGGCAGACTCGCGCACGTATGTTCCGCGTGTGTCGGCGTCGGAAGTCGCGCGCCGGTTCTACTCGGATCTGTATAACGATATGGCCGTATTCGATGTCCGCAGTCACGGATATTACAGTAGTAAGGCCTTTCGCGTAAAAGGTTCGCTTCGGCTTGAGCCAAACACGCTTTTGCAGCGGACCGACAGCTTACCGAAGGAAAAGGAGATCATCGTTTATTGCAGTTGCTATGGGGAGGCAACGAGTCTACGCGTCGCGCGCATTTTGCAGCGCCATGGATTCAGGTCGTCGGTCATTAAAGGCGGTCTGCGCGCCTGGAAGAGAGGCGGCTATCCCCTGGAGACCGTTCCGCCGGAAGATGTTATTTTGCTGCCGACGTTTTAAGACGCTGTGCAAAAAGAATGAATGGCAAAATCACGAGAGATGCAAATTACGGTTTTAACGCTGGTCGCGCTACTGACGTTTTCCTGTTTCGCCGCCGCGCAGAACTCCAATGCAGCCGGCAACTCGTCCTCGCCGGAACTGATAGAGAACGGCCAGGCGCTCTTTCAACAGAACTGCGCGTTTTGCCATGGCCGTGATGCCGCGGGCGGTGAGACCGGGCCGGATCTCACCAGCTCAAAGCTCGTGGCCGAAGACGTAAATGGAAATAAGATTGGCGTCGTGGTGCTCAATGGGCGGCCGGAAAAGGGGATGCCGCGGTTCAATTTTAGCGAGCACCAGATTGCCGAGCTCGCGGCCTTTATCCATCATCAAAAGACAAGCATAAAAGCAGGCCGCCGGCGCGGTGTTAGTGTTTCCGACCTGCAAACGGGGAATGTTCAGGCCGGCAAGCAGTATTTCTATGGTGAGGGTAATTGTTCTTCCTGCCATTCGCCGTCAGGCGATCTGGCGCATATTGCAACGCGATATCAGGGACTGAAGCTCGAAGAACGCATGCTTTATCCGCACGGCGCGAAGGCAGATGTGACCGTCACGCTGTCCTCTGGCGAAACGGTCACCGGCACGTTAGCCTATCGGGATGAATTCACAATCGGTCTGCGGGACGGCTCCGGTTGGTATCGCTCATGGCCGGTTGATACCGTGAAGTACACCGTCAAGGCCCCGTCAGAAGCTCATGTCGATCTGCTGGGCAAATACACGGATGCGGACATACACAATCTCATGGCATATCTGCAGACGCTGCGCTAACAACCGAATGAAACTAGCCTTCCTATTTCTTCCACTCGCATTGGTCATGAGCGCTCATCTTGCCGCGCAGGGATTAGATCCCGCGTTACTCCTGCATCCATCTCCGGACAGTTGGCCCGGCTATCACGGCGATTATTCCGGGCGGCGTCATAGCTCGCTGACGCAAATTACTCCGCAAAACGTGGATGAGTTGGGGTTGGCCTGGGAGTTTCAGACCGGCCAGACCGCGGCGCTGAAATGCTCGCCGTTGCTGGTCAACGGAATTTTGTATATCACCGTTCCGAATAATGTTTGGGCAATAGACGCACGCTCCGGTCACCAGCTCTGGCACTATGCGTACCCAGCCAATAAAGGATTTTATATCGGTCAGCGCGGCGTCGCGATGTATAAAGACTGGCTCTACTTTACGACTCCGGACGCGCACTTGATATCTCTCAACGCGAAGGACGGCACCGTTCGCTGGAGTATCGTAGTGGCCGATGCAAGCCAGGGTTATTGGACGACGATGTCGCCGCTTGTCGTGCGGGATCACATCATTATCGGAGTATCGGGCGATTTCGATAATCTGCGCGGATTTTTGCGATCTGTCGATCCTGCTACCGGCGAAACCCAGTGGACCTGGTACAGCACTCCGCCGGCTGGAACGCCTAAAACAACTACGGGCGGCATGACCTGGATGACCGGAACTTATGATCCGGATTTGAACCTCCTTTATTGGGGGACGGGCAATCCGACTCCTGTGCTGAACGGAAAGCCGCGGCCTGGGCCTAATCCTTACACGTGCAGCATCGTTGCCCTTAATCCCGATACCGGGAAACTTGCCTGGTCATTCCAACCATCGCCGCACGATACGCACGATTGGGACGCCGTGGAGACACCGGTCTTAGTGGATGCGGAGTTCAATGGGCAGCCGCGCAAAATGCTGATGCAGACATCGCGTAACGGTTATTTCTTTGTTCTGGATCGAACCAATGGGAAGAGTTTGCTCACGGTTCCCTACGGGCCTGTGAATTGGTCCCTCGGCGTCGGCAAAAATGGCGAGCCCATTCCGAATCCCGATAAAGAGCCTGCGCCGGACGGACGGCTGATTGCACCCGACGAAGGCGGATTGACAAACTATCGCTCGCCTAGCTTCGATCCCGCAACGGGTCTGTTCATTGTCGACGCGCACCCGAGCT
>DAISJE010000366.1:0-3918 GCA_036821665.1 Bryobacteraceae bacterium
GAGCATCATGATGCTAACCAAAAGCCTGTCAAATCATCAAACGAAAACAATCCCGTCAGCACCACCCCAAACCCATTCGCGTTCTCTCTCCTGCGCCCGTCTGAGAACCGGGAGGCTGAAGCGCATGACAAGAGTGGACGAGAAGTCGCCAACCAGAGATCGCCGCAAGCCGGCAGAGGATTCGCTAACAGCGCGTGAACGCGAAGTCGTTCACTGGATGTGGAGGGAAACGCGATTCCGAAATCGCCCTCATGCTCGAGCTGAGGTTGCGAACGGTTGAACAACATGTCGGCAGTTGCTGGAGAAAGCTCGGAGTCGAAACCTGCACCGCGGCGCGCCGCGACGATCTGGCGAGCAAATTCCGCTTCGGACTGATCCGCATCCGTAGTTGCACCGATATGCGAGGGAAATCTGATCACATCGCGCACCTTACCCAAAAATGTGGTGATTGACTGCAACTCGAAACTGGCACGCCTCTCGGAAACCGACTTTTCGAAAAAAAGTCGACCTTGCCGTCTGAGATTCCTGCCAACTCTCGCGGTATTTGAGTTGGTAAATATCGGAGACCTCTATGAAGCGAAAGATCACGAGCCCAGTGTTAATTGTCAGCTGTATTCTTGCGACACTCTGCGGAGGTATTCGACTAAGTGCTGAAACGTGGAATGCAGCGTTGGACCTGGTTGACAACGAAAAACCGGACCAACCCGACCCCTCAAGTACCGAGCTGCTCAACCCCAATGGAAAACACCCGCAATGGAGCTACGGCTACCGTGCTAACCCGACGGGGAGCGGTCTTACATTGTTCTCAAACCACGAGAACGCTTTCGATTGTCAGAATGATAATATGGAAGGATGGCAGTTCGGTTCGCCGCCCTGGCCCCTGGTTGCTGCGAATGTGAGCGGAACCTCCAACCGTCCATGTCCCGAATTAGGGCTGCTTGGGCCGGACGAGCTCGACGTTCATCCCGGCAACGGCTTTAGCCAGCAAAGTAGCGCTGTTGTCCGCTGGACAGCACCTGCTGCGGGAAGCTACGACATTAGCGCAACTTGGCGCGACATCGATCTGAACGGAGGCGATGGATTCGGCGCCCACATCGTCGTGAACGGCGTATCGATTTTTGATGCTAATGCAGCTAACGGAGGCAGCACATCCGACATGCGTACGATGACCCTTTCTGCCGGGGATTTAGTTGATTTCGTGGTCGATCCCGGTCCGAGCGGAGATCAGAATTTTGATGCGACCGCGCTAAAGGCTGACATTGTAGGCAACAGTTCTCTTCGGGTTTTCCTGAATTGGAATCCAGTAGAAACATTCGTTCCTCGCCATTATTCTACGACGAACACAGGGTTTCCGTTCTACTTTACGGACTTCAGAGTCGATACCAACGGATCGACGAATACCTTATTTGTGCCGGATTACCTTCGAGAAGACATTCAGAACAGACTCAACGAGATCTTAGTAGCAAGGAAATCACCATCGAGTTTACCAACACTGCTGAAGGAAGCGTAACCGTTAATTTCTTACAAGATATGCCCGTACTAGGCAATGCTTCGATAATCGACCGCTTCAACAAGAGCACAGTTCCGAAGTGGGTAGACATACTCGCGACCACAGACAACATTGAAGTACTCGCAAGCACGATTGCACATGAGATTGGTCACACAACAGGCTTAGTGCACTCTGGAACTGATGAAGAGGTTATGCGGTGCTCGTATTCTGACACCGTCCACCAATTTCTCAATACGGCCGAGACGATTACTATTCCGCTAGGCGAAACAATCTGCTTTCCAGTTCTTGGATTTGGAACCCAGAATCCCGTCTATCATCTTAGAAGATGGGTGAAAGGCGATTCAGATGAGGAGCTTCGGTCTGAGAATATTTTCCCAGGTAGTCGGGATACTGACAGTATTCTCGAGCAAATCCTGCTCACATTTAGGTTTCTCCCAGTCGGCGGCAAGGACACATCTTCTGATCTTCTGTATGACGTCAACATCTTTACTAATGACGGAGGCGACGTATCCAGCCTACTGGTGCATTTCGACGAAATCGATTTAGATGATTTGGCGGCTATTGGTTTGCCATTGCCATTTGGAGCAACGCTTAACATTTTTGCATCTTCGGTGAACGACGGACGTGAGAACGACATCGCAGTGGCGTTAGCTGGCGACCCATTTGACCCAGCGAGTTTGCGAATCCCTGTTGTTTCCGGACAACAGTCAGCAATGCTTCAACTGCAAACCGGACCGGATAGCTACACTACTCTGGCGGATGTGACGGTTAGTGCAACCGTTGTAGATGCGCCGATCTCCGCCGTTTCACGAGTATCGCATGGTTCTGCTGGAGCATTCGATGTGTCCCTGCCGCTGACGGGTGAACCCGAGGTGGAGTGCCGAGACGGCGCTGGCAACTATACGATCGTCGCGACTTTTCCTAACAGTCTGGTGAGTGGTACGGCCACTGTTACATCCGGCAGTGGCGAGATATCCGGGGATCCGGTGTTTTCTGGCAACACGATGACAATCAATCTGACTAGCGTCACAGACATTCAAGTGATTACGGTGATGTTGAGCGGCGTAACCGACACACTTTCTCAGGTCTATGCTGATACTCCTATCTCTATGGCGCTCTTGATTGGCGACGTGACCGGTGATAAGACGGTAAACAAGCCGGATTTCGATGCTGTCAAGGCCGGGCAGAACCACCCTGTTGATGAAACCAATTTCCGCGACGATGTCGATATCAACGGGCTAATCAACCGCGCCGATGGCCGCGCCGTCAAGTCCCGCAAAGGCCACTCCTTGCCCTAGTAAGCTGCAGTTGTACCGCGGTGAGCGTTACAGTTTCCGATGAAGGCCAATCGACTTAAACCCACAATGGCGACGGCGTTCGGAACGATATTACCAACGATCCTACTGGTGGGTTGCGCGACAACTCCCTATCCTGAAGAAGCCAAAATTAATCTAAAGGCTGCCATTATCGAGGCGGCGAAAGCCCTCAATGGCGCAGGGCGCTACGTCCAGGATAACCATCTGCACGTCTATGGTCTGCGCCCGGCCAAAGCGACGGTATGCTTTAACCTCGCGGTCGTGAAAGAGCAGGGCAACAAGGTCGAGGGAGAGGTATCTTCGCCCACCGGGCCGGCGGCAATTCGCGTCGTTTCGGGTTGGTCAGCTACTCGCCGCCTCGCGAAGGACAATCATATTGAGATTGTTTTTACTCGTGACGGTAAGCTGTAGCGGTAGGTCTTGGAAGAGCAGCTTTGTTGTATCTGCGCTCCCGCGATCACTCTTCCGCTTGGAATGGATTGACCACCCGGACCGAGCCGTAGGTGTGGCCATGAGCGAGATGCTCCGAATAAACCACGCTCGCTCCGAGCCGATGCGAGGCCGCGAGGATTGCTCCGTCCCAATATGACACTCCGTAGTCGCTCTTGAGTCGAATTGCTCCCAGGACGAGATCGCCGTCGAGCCCGATGACGGGAAGAGCCTGGGCCTCAGAGATCGGTTGAGCAGTCTTTTAGGCGGCGACCACATAGAATTCTCCGAGAACCTGTGCGGAGGTGCCAAAGTCGCATTTGGCCGCGGCCGCGGCGAGCGGCCTGCGCGAGACTTATTCGAATGATTCGAAGTTGCTGATCGCGGCTTTGCAGTACGGTCTTCGAGGAGTAAATCATCAAATGAAGTCCGCAGCGGCCGCACGGGTTGCGGTTACGCCCTCGGATGCGCGTCGGCGTAGGCTTTTTTCAGGCGCTCGGTTGTGACGTGGGTGTAGATCTGGGTGGTGGAGAGGCTGGCGTGGCCTAACAACGCCTGGACGCTGCGCAGGTCGGCACCGTTGTCGAGCAGATGGGTGGCGAAGGAATGCCGCAGCTTATGGGGGCTGATCGAAATAGGAATCGAGGTGTGATGCAGGTAGCG
>DAISJE010000366.1:3941-5196 GCA_036821665.1 Bryobacteraceae bacterium
AGGTAGCGTTTGAGCACGAGCCAGATCGAGCGCGGAGAGATTCTGCGCCGGCCTTTGTTGATGAAAAGCGGGCCGCTGTGCACATTCGCCCCCGCCCGATAACGCGAGACCGCCTCGAGCGCGGGCGCGCCGACGGGACAGACCCGTTCCTTGCGTCCTTTCCCCAGAACGCGCACGGACTCGGTGTAGAGGTCGAGATCGTTGACGTTGAGCGCAGCCAACTCGGCCAGGCGCAGTCCGCTGCTGTAGAAAAGCTCCATGATGGCGGCGTCGCGCAACGCCATCCATTTCGGCGCGTTCTTCGGGTTCTCCGCTCGGAGCGGCGCGCTCAGCAACTCATTGATCTGCATCTGTGTGAGTACCAGCGGCAACTTCTTTTCCGTTTTCGGCAACTGCACTTCGCGCACCGGGTCTTTCGTCAGGCGATTCCGCGCCACGAGAAAGCGATAGAAGCTGCGGAGAGCGGAAAACTGGAGGCGAATGTAGGAGCGGGCCTGCTTGCGCTTCATCAATTCGAAGAGGTAATCGCGAAAATGCTGTGCGCGGCATTTCCGCCAGTCGGGCGTCTTCATTTCCTCGCGAAAATTGCGGAGCGCATCGCGATAGATGCGCAGGGTGCGCGGAGAAGCGTTGCGTTCGGTTTCGAGGAACTGGAGAAACTCTTCCGCGAGCACGTCTTTGCGCGGACGCGGCTGGGCCGAATCCGCTGCGTCCGCGCTATTGCGGTTTTTCGATTTGATAGCGGTTGTCACCTCTTCCCTGGATTTGGCTGGCGAAGATCGGTGCCGGGTTGGTTGAGATCAGCTCATAACCCTGGAGGACAAACTCGGGATAGACGCCGTTGCTTGCCGGTTCGTAAACCTTGTCGCCGCTGAAGTAGCCGTAGAGTTTGTATTCGTAGTTGTTGTCGTAGCCGAAGTTCACCTGCTCGCGATCCGGCGCGAGCTTCTGGTTTTCGTTGAGCATAACGAGCTGCGCACTGCTCCATGGCTGGCCCGGCCGCCGCACATAACCCCAGAAATGGTAATCGGGTTTGTAATAGCGCCGCCCGATAAAGTAATTGCCCGGCGGCTCGGCCTGGATGCGCGCGGCCATGGCAATGCGTGCCTGCTGAATGCCTTCGGGCATCGGAGTCGCGCAGCCGGCGAGGAAGCAGAGGGTCAGGAAAATCCAGATCCTTCGGAGCGAGCAGAATTTCATCAGGCGGCGCGCAGTCGCTCATTTATCGCAGCTTAGAGGAGCGCTGCAATCTGGA
>DAISJE010000367.1:0-5180 GCA_036821665.1 Bryobacteraceae bacterium
GGGATCCACCATCAGAGGGGCGGAAGAGGCGTCCACATGAAGTCATCGACGGCTATGCCGACCGGTTGTGCGCCAGTAACTAGAGGCGATTAACGCAGCGCCGAGACGTACTTACAGCGGCGTTCGGCGGCGGCGCACAAAGTGAATGATCAAGAAGATGATTGCAAGCGCGATCAAGATGTGGATGAACCCAGCCGTGATATGCACGGCCAGCCAAAGAATAAGCCACAAGATCAAAAAAATGAAGAACAGGAATATGAAGCCCAGGTCACGCAGCATGTCAGAACCTCTCTCCTTGAGCGTGTACGTGCAGCTCAACAGTAGAGAGACGCCGATACCGTGCCGGAGTGTTTCGGCTCCAAATTGAAGAAGGCGTACTACTCTTTTGACCTTAGTCTTCGGAGCGTTAAAAGCAACGATGCGGCCGACGCGGAAAAATACGATTGATGTTTTTGAATTGCCGCTACTTCCGCGCCTTTCTTTGGCGTATGCGCTATGAATAGCAATGGATGCGTTATTTCGCCCTCGCAACGGATTATGACGGTACCCTCGCTGAGGAAGGCGCTGTTCATCCCGATACCTTAAGAAGCCTGGAGCGCCTCCGCAATTCCGGACGCCAACTCATTCTTGTGACGGGGAGGTTGCTGCCCGATTTGCAAGCCGTTTTCCCCCAATACGAAATCTTTCAGCAGATCGTCGCTGAAAATGGCGCCGTCCTCTACAACACAAAGACTAAGGCAGAAAACCTGCTTTGCGAAGCGCCTCCCGAAGAGTTCGCCGCAACCTTAGCTAATAAAGGTGTTGAGCCGCTCGAAGTCGGGCGGGTAATTGTGGCGACTCTTGATACCCACAAGCAGACGGTTCTGCAGATCATTGAAGAGCTTGGACTCGAGCTGCAAATCATCTTTAATAAAGGCGCCGCGATGGTGTTGCCATCCGGGGTCAACAAGGCTACCGGTCTGCAGGCGGCGCTGAAGCGCTTGGGCCTCTCGGCGCACAACACGGTGGGAGTCGGAGATGCCGAGAACGATCACGCCTTCTTAAAAATATGCGAGCGGTCGGTCGCCGTTGCTAATGCGCTGCCGTCTTTGAAAGCAAAATCGGATTGGGTGACGAATGGCGAGGCGGGAAAAGGTGTAGCAGAACTCGCTGAACGCTTGCTCGAAGACGATCTCGCCGGCATACAGGCCCGCGATGAGCGCGATGGAATGACGCTGGGCATCGCGGATGGCCGCACACTGCGAGTGCCTGTCTATGGAACGAGTCTCCTCATCTCCAGGGATTCGACAGGCGAAAAATCGCAGGTCTCGACCAATGTAATGGCGCGTTTAACCGAAGCGGGCTATCAGTTCCTTGCGTTTGACCCGGGGGGTGACTATCAAACGGTGGAAGGCGCCGTTCTGGTTGGTGACCGGAAGCGTGCTCCGCTGATAGATGAAGTGCTCAAAACAATGGCCACCAGCGGGCAGAGCTTGATTGTGAATCTGCTTGGTGTGCCACCCCAGAAACGACCGCTCTTCTTCGAGAGCCTGGTGCCGCGTTTACGAGAGATGCGTGTTCGGACCGGCCGGCCTCACTGGGTCATTTTGGATGAAGTCGATCATTTAATGCCCGTCCTGCAACGCGCAATTGAGGCCGGTCCAATCAAAGGACTGACAGGAGCTGTACTGATTGCAATGGAGCCGGAACGCCTTCCACCCACCGTATTGTGTTCGCTCGACATGATCGTTGCGGTTGGAGAGCGGCAGGAGGAAACCATTCGAACGTTTTGCACTTCCTGTGACCAGCAGTGTCCGCCTCTTCCTGCAATCCGGCCGGAACGTGGAAGAGCGCTTTTGTGGTCGAGAAAGCGCGGGGGCTCTCCAATATCTCTACAATTGGGTGCCGCCTGATGATGCGTAGTCCGCAGTGATGCGGTGCGCGGCGTAAAATCACAACAGCCTGTATGAGTCTGCCCGATATCAGCCATCGATTTGCTTTTAAGCCGCGCTGGCGTCAAGGTAGTTTCGAATACGAAGAAATTTCGGGCGAACTGGGCGAGCCTGGGAAAGTGATGACGCATCGTTCGATCGGCGCGCAGCGCACCATGTCGCGCGGAACCGGCGAGCATGCAGGTCATCGCATCGGGATTCAATTCGGCGCGCCGGGAGATGCGCGGAATCTGAGTCTTCAGAATCCGAATTCCAATACGTTCGCTCCAAAGGCGCTGCAAGAGGCGTTTCGCGGGCCGGGCGGCAGCTATCACGATCTCGAATCGCAATGGGCGCTGAAACTGCAACAGGGATACCGCATTAGAGTCATCGTTCGGGACAAATACCGGGTTGGCGAGGAGCGGCCGATTTCACGCTATGTTGAATGGACCGAGACCGATTCCAAAGGCAGAATTGGCGCGCCCCAGCGGCTCGATTTCGGCAATTTCAGCTCTCCGCAAAAAAGAGCGGCGGATCAGCAGTGATCCGAACGTAACTATTTGTCGTGCTCCGCGAATTACGATATAGATATGCGGCGGAGAACATTTCTTAAGTCAACTTTAGGTATTTCGACGGGTTTTGGACTCACCGTCGCAGGTGGTTTGGTTAGCCCGGCGTCTGGCTGGAGCAAATCCGGCCATGGCAAACAAGCTAAATTTGTGAAGCTTGTCGAGTTTACAGATACCGGGCAGCGAAAAGGAATCATCGAAGTGGAAAAAGTTCAGAAAACCGATGCGGAGTGGCGTCAACAACTCACTCCCGATGAATATGAGATTACCCGGCACGGCGGAACCGAGCGAGCCTTTACGGGCAAGTATTGGAATAACCACGAGCACGGTATTTATCGCTGCATCTGCTGTGGCAATGCACTGTTTTCATCTGATACGAAATTCGAATCCGGCACCGGTTGGCCTAGCTTTTGGGAGCCGATTGCCAAGGAAAATGTGGAGAATCGCATCGACGGAACTTATGGCATGATACGCACCGAAATCCGGTGTACCAAATGCGATGCGCACCTGGGTCACGTTTTCGAAGACGGCCCTAAGCCCACCGGTCTTCGTTATTGCATGAACTCCGCGTCCCTGAATTTCATAAAGAGCTAGATAGTCGCAGGCGATTTGCATCGCACTTTAACCGGCAACATCAATCTCCTTGAGGCGCCGCCCTCCCGTTTTATCAAAGGATCTCGCGACATTGTTGTATACGTGCCGCCGGATTACGACAGGGCTGAATGCCGCTATCCGGTCCTGTATCTGCATGACGGCCAGAATCTGTTCGATCCGGCGACCGCGTTTCTTGGAAATCACTGGGGGCTGAGGGAAATCGCGGATGAGTTGATTCAGGACCGCAGGATAGAGCCGCTGATTATCGTTGGAATTTACAACAGTGGCCGGAAGCGGTTAGCCGAGTACACACCGGCTCGCGACCACAGCGGCCGGGGCGGCGGGGCACGCGCTTATGGCCGATTTCTCGTCGAGGAGCTTAAGCCGTTCATCGATGGTCAGTACCGTACTTTGTCGGAGTGTACTAGCACTGGTCTGGGCGGCTCTTCGCTGGGCGGCCTGGTTACTCTTTGGCTTGGCCTCAAATATCCGAATACTTTTTGTAAGTTGATCGTGATGTCTCCGTCGGTCTGGTGGGCCGGCCGTGTAATTCTGCGTCAAATTCGCGCGTGGCGGCTGCAGCCGAACCAGAAAATATGGCTCGATATAGGCACTATGGAAGGCCAGAATCCGCAAACTATAGTGGACGATACCATCCAGCTCCGGGACGCCCTCGTCAAGAAAGGCTGGCAGCTTGATAAAGATCTGGTTTTCGTTCGCGACGAAGGCGCTGGACATAACGAAAAGGCTTGGGGCCGCCGCATGCGGGATGCTCTCCAGTTTTTATTCCCACCTGTATAATCTCCCCGGCGAACTTTATCGCAATCGTTTCCGTTAGCATAGATGAAGCGTCCGTCACACTATGGCCTTTTGCACAAACTGTGGTACCCAAGCCGGAGAGAATGCGAAGTTTTGTTTAAATTGCGGTCAGCCGCTCGGAAATAGCGCGGCTGGGGCTTATTACCCGCCTGCGCCGCCGGTTGCGCCTCTGAAGTATGACATTGAGGGGCACAACCTCCAGATTGCGCGTGTTCATCTGCAACCGGGACAGGAGATCTATGCGGAAGCCGGCAAGATGATTTATAAGTCGGCCAGCATCGAATGGGCCACTAAGATGACCGGTCAGTCGATCGGCGACAAGATCATGGGCGCCATCAAGCGCAAGTTGATGGGCGAATCTCTATTCTTCACGCACTTTCACGCCACGGCTGGCGAAGGTGAAGTAGGATTTGCCGGCCATTATCCGGGAAAAATTCAAGTGTTCGAACTCGCGCCCGGACAGACGATCATGGTGCAGCGCGACGGATTTCTCTTTGCGCAGAGCACGGTGACGCTTGACATCGCGATGGTGCGGAAGCTCGGCGCGGGCCTCTTAGGCGGCGAGGGGTTCATTCTCCAGAAACTTACTGGTCCCGGAGCCGTATTCGTCCACGCCGGCGGGGATCACGTCGACTTTACTTTGGGTCCTGGCGAAACATTGCAAGTCCAGACCGGTCACTTGGTCGCATTCGAGCCGACCGTCAATTACGATATTCAAATGGTCGGCAGCATTCGTACCGCTATTTTTGGCGGAGAAGGTGTCTTTCTGACCACGCTCACCGGACCGGGCCGAGTGATCTTGCAAAGCATGACGCTCGAGCGGCTGCGCCATGAACTCGCTCCCGCCGAGCACCGGCATGCCGGCGATGAGCAAAATCCGCTCCGAGCGATCGCCAGCGGCAATCTGGGAAGTTTCTTTTCGAGCGACGATTAATCTCGCGGTATCATTTCGCGTACGGCGTTGGCCACTCGCTGACGAAATGTTGCCCATGTAAACGCTTCGGCGCGTGCTCGCGCCGCCATGCCCATCTGCCGCACTCGCTCGCGATTTTTTAGGAAATATTCGAGGCATCTCACCAGCTCTGCCGTGTCGCCAGGTTCTGTAATGAAGCCCTCGTGTCCATTCGAAATCAGGTCGGGAGCCGCCGTATGCGTTGTGCTGATCACCGGCAAGCCGCATGCCATCGCTTCCAGCAGCACGTGCCCAAATCCCTCGGCGAAAGAAGGAAAAACAAAAACATCGGCAGATTGAAATTCCAGCAGTAACTCTTCCGGTGAAACGAAGGAC
>DAISJE010000368.1:0-5175 GCA_036821665.1 Bryobacteraceae bacterium
CGTCCAGCGGTTGGTATTCGAAGAACGAATAGTTATTGCGGCGGAACTGCAGACGTTGCCTGTCCGTAACATTGATATCAACTGCCAAGGTATCCTTGCGCTGATTTTGCGGATGCAAAGCAGTGACGTAAAAATTGCTATTGCCAATGAAGTTTCCGATGGCCAGGTTCGGACCCGGGTACGCTTTCAGGATGCCCAGGCCGTTTGGACTGCGCTGATTGACGGGAATGATGTTCCCGGGGAACGGCGCGCCAGTGGTGGGATCGTGGATCTGCACCACCTTGCCTAAAATGTTCTGCGGACCCAACGTCAGCAATTCGCTAAAATTTCCCTGCCTCATCAGGTTCGTGGGAACCGTCCACGTGGCAGTATCTGTAAAGCGGTAGCGTACCCACTCCTGCCCCCAGTACCAGAAGTATTTGCTCTTGTCCTTATTGAACTTCCCGGGGATGTAGAAAGGCCCGCCAATGTTATAGCCGAACTGGTTGTAACGAAACGGCGGCACATTCTCCTGGCCGTTGGTGTGATTGCGCGTCCAGGTATTGGCGTTCAGGACGTTATTGCGGAAATACTCATAGCCCGAGCCATGAAAATCGGAGCCGCCGGCGCGGGTGATGATGCGGATCTGGCCACCGGAAGTGCGACCGTATTCCGCCGCATAGTCAGCGGTCAAGACCTGGATCTCGGAAGTGGAATCCACGTCAGCGGATCCAAGACTGGTTCCATTCGAGCGGGTCCGAGTGGCCGGAGCGCCGTCATATGTAATCAGGTTATCCGGGTTGCGGGATCCGTTGAAATTCGAAGGACCCTGACCGAAGCTGAAATTCAGTCCCGAGAGATTTCCACCGCGAGCACCAGGCACCAGGCTCGCCATGTTGATGGGATTCCGGCCGTTCAATTCAAGGGCCTCGATCTGCTGGCGCGTTACCAGTTTCTGAACCGACGCGGTTTCGGTCTGGAGTTGCGTGGCGGCGGCGGACACCTCGACAGTCTCCGATGCAGCTCCCAGTTGCAGGCCGGCGTTTACCTGGAGCGTAGAAGCCGGATCGAGCTTATTATTTGTACTATCGAACTTCTTAAAACCGGCCGCGGTGACGCTCACGTTGTAGTTACCGGGCGGAATATTCGTAACAGAATAAAGGCCGTCCTGGTTCGTGGCGGCCGTGCGCACGTTGCCATTGGCCGTGTTCGTGACTGTTACTTGCGCGTTTGGAACAGTTGCTCCAGAGGGATCGTGAACAGTCCCGTTAATAGTGCCATTGTCCGACTGAGCAAGGGCAATAATCGATACCGCGAGACAGACAGACAGCGTCCAAAAGACGCGTGCTGCCATCGCAAGCAGACGTTGCTTCATGGAAATACCCCAAATTGTTAAAAAAGTAAACTACCCAAGTTCACGCGCAGGTATACCCACCTGGCGCAGTAAACTTAACCCACTGATCAGTGAGTATACTACGGCACCGTTGGCAAAGTGAACAACCGAAAGTTTGAGATCAGCCTTGAGAATTGTTCGCGCGAGGCTCGTTCGGTACGTACTGATCCAAATAGCGCTTTGCCATGATGAAGCCCATCTTGAACTCTTCGCTGAACTCTGCGCCGTGATTGGTGCCCGCTCCGTAAAGCGGGTCTTCCTGTTCAATGCTCATTGCGCCGGCGTACCCGACATCCTGCAGAATGGAGAAAAATTCGCGCCAATTGATGGAGCCCATACCGGGAATCCGGTAACGCCACCAGCGCGCCTTATTCACCGGATCAATGCCGCCGGCGCGCAGCACGGGCCAGAGGATTTCGGTGTCCTTTAGATGCACGTCGTAGATCTTGTCGACGAACTGCCGCGCTGTGTCGATGGGATCCATGAACTGACGGACAAAATGGGAGGGATCGAACTGGAGGCCGACGTACGGAGAATCGCCAAACGCTTTAAACAGCGCCGTAAAACCAACCGGGCTGGTCGCGATATTCGCCTCGTTCGGGTAAGGCTCCCAGAGGAGGCGGACCTGGTTGCGTTCACAGGCCGGGAAGTATTTCTCCTTGTATACCTGGACGATCTCATCCACTTGCTCTTGAAACGGCTTCGACGAATCGCGGCCCGACTGGGTACCGATGTATGGAACCTTGAGCTTACCGGCCATTTCGATAGCTTTTGCAAAGTAATCGTTGACCTGGGCGCGATGGGCCGGATCGGATGCGGTGTGATTGCCGTCGATCTGAAAAGCCGACACATGCATGTTGTTCTTCTGCAGGACTGTTTTCAGATCGTCGATTTGCGCGTCCGTAATGGTGGTGGCGTCCAGCGTCGTTCGCGGACCGGCGCTGAGAATCATATTTGTGAAACCCTGCGTTTTAGCGAATTCGACGTTGCCGGGCGTGTAGCGCCCGAGCACGCCCAGACGCGGCGTCCATTCGGTGTGGCGACGGCGCTGCGTGTTCGGAGAAGTCTGCGATTTCAATGCCGCCGCAAAAGCGAGCGACCCAACTAAGGTTCGACGAGTCATCGTGAACAGTGTATTACTGATGCCAATGCGTCTAAAATGGTGAGCAAGAATTCAATTGCCACGCCAGTTCGATGTCGTTATAGAACGCGACCAAGAGGGCTATTTTGTGGCTTCTGTCCCACAGCTTCCGGGATGCCACACGCAGGCCCAATCGCTTGATGAGGTTAGTAGCAGAATTCGCGAAGCGATTGAACTCTGTCTCGAAGTCGAGGGTGTGCTGAAACAGCAACTAGAGTTCATCGGGATCCAGCGGATAACAATTGCATGAGTCGGACTCCGCGCGCATAGCTAGTTCGAGCCTTTAACAACCGCTTGCTTGCGCGCGCGGCTCGGTATGGGCTTTCCGAGAGGGAGTGGTTATTTCCCATCCAGCTCCATACCCCGCGTTTCAGGGAGCCAAGCGGCGGTGATTGCCGCAAGGGCGAAGGCGACAGCGCAAGCTGAAAAGGCCCAGGCGAGGCCATGCGCTTCGCCCAATGAGCCAATCACCAAAGGCGCGGCTGCGCTGAGGCCGCGGGCCGTATTGTATGAGATGCCGAGCGCGGCGGCCCGAATCGGAGTCGGGAAAAGCTCGCTCCCGAGGAGGCCGGAGCCGGTGAAAAAGCCTGTTCCAAAAAATGCCGTGATGCACCCGCTCAGCAATGTGACCCATGGCTGGCGGGCGGCTGCGAAGAACAGCACGGATAGAGCGGCGACCGCGAGGTAAACGATCAGGCTGCGCTTGCGGCCGAATTTATCCGCGACGATTCCAAAGACCAGATAACCCGGCAGCATACCGCACAGGTTCAGGATGACCAGGAATTCGGTGAAGCCGAGCGCACTAAAGCCGCGGCCTCCGTTTGCAACCGGCAATGCGAGATAAGCGGGTATCCAAGTGAAGAGTCCCCACCAGGCAAACATCCCGAAGGTATTCATGATGAGGAGCACGACCAAGCGAGGCCCCGCACCTCGCCAGAGCTGGCGTGTACTCTCGCCTGCGCGCTTCGCGGCTTGCTGCTGCCAGAGTGCCGGTTCCGGAACACGCCGCTGAATCCAGAAAACCAGTAACGCTGGTACGACGCCAACAAAGAAGACCCATCGCCAGTTTGCACGTGAAAGAATTACGGTCGCGATCACCGCCGCTAGCGCATAGCCAATCGCCCAACTGCTCTGCACGATACCCAGGGCACGTCCGCGCCAGACGCCCGGCCAGGTCTCCGCTACCAGCGTTGCGCCAGAATTCCATTCGCCGCCCATCCCGAGCCCCAGCAGAAAGCGACAAATCGCGAGCATTGTGATGGTTGTCGAGAATCCGCAGAGGAACGTAAATATGGAATAGAGCAATATACTCAGGCTGAGCATCCGCCTTCGGCCAAAGCGATCCGCCAAAATACCGAATGCGAGGCTACCGATTGCCGAAGCGATCAGCGTCAACGTGTTCAGGAAGCCGGCTGTCGGCTTCGACATGCCGAACTCGCGCATGAGTGTCGCGAGCACGATGGAATAGAGCATCACATCGAACGCGTCCAGCATCCAGCCCAGCGCTGCGGCTATGAGTGTGCGGCGTTGAGCTGAGGTGGTATTGCGCCACCGCAAAGGAGGCGATGCAGATCGCCCGGCCACCAAGTCTGCTTCAGGCATGGGTTAGATCCGGCATGAGATTAGGATAGGCATGAACTGTCTAAGATGCGCATCGCGATCGATACCGGAGGAACGTTTACCGACTGCGTATACCTGCAAGACAGTCGCGTGCAGATTTTCAAGCTGCCGTCAACGCCTGCAGACCCCGCGCTAGCGGTTTTGGAAGCGGTTGCGCACATTGCGCCGGAAGGACATTGCGAGATCCAGCACGGGACGACGGTTGGAACGAACACGCTCCTGGAGCGTAAGGGCGCGCGAGTTGCGTTCGTCACGACCGCAGGTTTTGAGGACACCATTGCCATCGGACGTCAGAACCGGGCCAAGCTTTACGACCTTGCCTTTACGAAAGAGCCCCCACTCGCACCGGACGAATTGCGATTCGGGGTTGCGGAACGTGTAGCAAGCGATGGGACAATCCTGAAGTGCGTCACCGCGGATGAGCTGCAACGATTGAAAGAAGCTGCGCGCGCCTCTGCGCCGGGATCCATTGCTGTCTCGCTGCTTTTTTCATTCGCGAATCCGACGAACGAACAGGCCGTCGGGGCTGCGCTGCGTGAAATCGGCGTACCGGTATCGGTTTCGCATGAGATCCTTCCTGAGTTTCGCGAGTATGAGCGCGGATCAACGGTCTTAATCAACGCCTACCTTGCTCCGAAGATGCAGAGCTACGTCGAGAAGTTAGACGGCGCACTGCGCGCTAACGATTCGCGATTGCACATCATGCAATCTTCAGGCGGCATCATTTCAGCCGCAAGCGCTGCGCGAGAACCTGTGCGGACCATTCTGTCTGGGCCGGCCGGCGGCGTGATCGGTGCAATCGCGGTTGCGCGTGCGGCCGGATTTCAAAACATTCTCACCTTCGATATGGGCGGCACGTCGACGGACGTGGCGCTAGTGACCAACGGAGCAGGGCTTATGACAAGCACCGAGTCGCAGATTCTTGGGATGCCGGTCGCTGTTCCGATGCTGAACATCCATACGGTAGGAGCAGGGGGCGGATCGCTCGCGGGTTTCGATCATGGTGGCGCGCTTACGGTCGGACCGCAATCGGCGGGAGCGG
>DAISJE010000369.1:0-5157 GCA_036821665.1 Bryobacteraceae bacterium
CCGTGGCTGCAAGAGGTCCAAGATTGCCGTCAATCGTCGCGCCAAGCGAGATAGGTATTGCCGAGCCGCTCGGATTAATGGAAATACTGGCAGATTCAATTTCAATTGGCCCCAGCGAAATATGCGCTGGCAGCGCGATCTCGAGCCCGCTCGAGCCGCTGAAGTAAGCGCCCAGCCGTGAATCGAAGCCGATGGTTACGCTCGCGTCGACGGAGATGCTTGAGGGCAGAAGCGTCGAAATAAAACCATCGGCATCCGCGCCCGGCACAATGACGACAGCGCCGTTCGTCAGCGCAGCTTCAACATAAAAGCTGACAGCCTGCGAATCGGTCCGCACACCGGTGGTTAGTGAAAGAGCGCTGTATTCCAGGCGGCTTCCGCCATCGGTACCAAGCAAAATTAATTTCTGACCGCCTGTGCCGGCATCCTGCAGCGTTGCCGAAAAGCCTGCCGCCGTTCCCGGACTGCCGCCGAAAATTCCGGTCTGCAGCTTAATCGGCTGATTTGGCCGGATGCTAACCAGGATCCCGCCGGAAACATCGAACTCCGCCTTGAGAATAAGTGAAAGCTCATCGGTGAACGAGATCGTCGTATCGGCTGCGCCCACGACATACGGCAAAATTGCTATGCCGGGCGCAGCGGCCGCAGTCGGCGGCAGCAGGTAAAAATCGAGCCCGGCTCCGAGCTGGATCTTTCCAATTAAATTGCCGAGTAACTGCCATCGCAGCGTGAAATTCTGTAGGTTCGTCGTAGACGTCGCGCCGGCGGTAAGCGTGCTTTTTAAACTGGCGCTGACCGGATTTGGATAGACCGGAAGACCGAACGCTAGCCCCAGCGCTTCCAAATTATCGGTGAAAAGCTGCTGCGCAAAAGATGCGGTGCCCCACGCATAAGTGGTCCGCAAGGTATTCAGCGGATCCGATAAAACGGCGGCTACATTGTTCCAGTTGATGTCCAGTCGCGTGTAGGCAGGCCGTTTCCCGGCCGCTGCCTTTTGCGTTTGGGTAATGATCCCGAATGCCTGCAAAATAGCGCCTAAAACCGGCTGGTTCCGAAGTAAGTATCTGGCGACGAGATAGTCGGTCAGTTGGCCGGGAAAGTCGCTGGTAAACTCCCCCGCATCGATTGTGCCCGGGAGTCCCGAGGCCGAAGACAACTGAGATACGGCCGAGAAGAAGTTAACGATTTGGCTGATTGCTTGCGCAGCCTGACTCGAGTCCAGACCATCTTCTACCAGGGTCGTCAGACTTGTTGCGAGCGCGCCGAGACTCTGCACCGGCGCTATGTAGCCGGCCGTATCCCACCCGAGCGTCCGCATAAATCCGGAAAAGTGGTCCGCTGAGAGAAGAGCGGCATTCAGCGGATCAAGCGCGAGCGCCAGTTGTTCAGCGATAACTGCGAGCGTGTCGGTCCCGGCCATGATCCGCTACACCACTCCGAACATTGTGAAAGCCGCGTTATCTTCTTTGAAGTTCATAACCGGAGAGCCGGTAGCGGGGTAAAAGTTGAAGAGCAAATCGTCTGTCGTCCCCGGCTTCAGAATGGGAATCAGAGCCGTGTAGACGTAATGTGAGCCAACCGCGTTCAGGTCCGTTCCATTGACCGTGATCTTCCACGAAAGTCCGTTGAAAAAGTCATTGAAATTCGCGAAATGCAAACGCTGATACATCGGATACGGGTGGGTCGATTGGAATACGGGATCCGAAGACATCTGTGTCTGTAAAAAAGTCAACTGCGCTGCCGCGCCAGAGGGTGGCGTGACGCCGGTTAACGCGTAGGTGTACTCCTCGCGTCGCGAGCGGCATTGTGCCGGCAGATCTGAAATGGCGCTGATGCCGCCGGCCGCCGGATTGATCTTAGCGGGGAAATCGAACTGAACCTTATGCGACGTTGCCGGCGAAAGCACCAGCGTACGCTTGATCCACGTAGACCAATTCGCATCCGGTACCGGCGTGCCATCCAGGTCGTACTTGAACGCTGCCGCTTTGTAAGCGTTGATAAGCGCCGTGCGGTTGGGGAACGCCGTCTTGTTCATCACCCGAAAGCCGTAGCCCATGAACTCGAAGACTCCTTGTCCGGTGAATTCGTAAAGGCCATGGAAATACTTCGGAGCCGTCACGGACTGGGGATTGTCGAGTGCGTGTTTTAAAAGCGTCAGAAACGGCCGCGAATCGTCCGAACCGATCGCGCACCCTTTGAAGTGGAACTTGGTATCGGGACTGCGCACAGCCGCCGGGATGTGGATCGTGTTGTTCGAGTCGACGGTAACGAGATCGTCGTAGCTGACAGGCATCGTTGTGGTCGTGCTGTCGAGCGGCAGAAACAGAAAGCCTTCGTCGCTTGCGTGCGAACCGCCGAGGAGGTCGCCGCCTTTCAGTGATGAGCTCACCAGGTTTTGCAGAAAATCCTGAACCGAGTCGACTCCGCTTGCGGTGATGAGCGTCGTGCTGGCGCGTGCGGTCAGCATGAGCCGAAGGCGTGCGTCCTGGCCGGTGGTGCCTGGGGCGAAGGCAAAGTCCATAAATGTTGGGCAAAATACGGCCAGTCGCCGGCAATGGCAGCAGATCGGCTAAGGCAGTGAAGCGAATAATATCTAAAAACTAGTTCCCATGCAAGGAAGCGTTACCCGCGGCCGGAACCTACTTCTTGGAGCAATCCTTCGGCCCGGTATCCGCCACGCTTACAATCAGCCATTTCCCATCCGTGCGTATGAGGTTAAACAAATCGGTCCCGCAATGGTCCACCTGGCCGTTCACCAAAAATTCAAATGGAGCCCAGACTACCGCTAGATCGCGATCGATCCGAATCAGTGGATCATGAATGCGCTCCTCAATGTGCGTCGTCCCCGGCCTTCCCACTTTTTCTGCAAAAGCTTCAAAACTCATTTGAACCGGTTTGCCATCACGCATCAGCACCATCGAGCCGCCCGGCAGTAGCGGCGCCTTAATCGCTGCTGTGTCGCGCTTTGACATGCCGTCAAACATAGCCTTCACGGGCGCTAGGACTGCTTGTTCTTCCGGGGTAGCCGCTTCCAATGCAGTCATTGCCGCTGTCGCACATGCAATCAAGCAAACTCGATAGAAGGAAGTCATGGTTCACGATTGTAATCGAATCGTTACCGGCAAATGTATCGTTCCGGTACATACTACATTTCGTGAGCGTTTTTTCTGCCTGATCCTGCCCCGTTTTGAATCGCCTGTTACCGCGAAAGCTGAAAATCCGGGCCTCTCTGCCTGTATCGCGGGTTGGCAACTTGCGTGCTCCAGTTCTCGCAGGTTGAAGACGATGACATCTCTACAAAGCAAGCAGACGCCTCTTGAAGTACTGGTCTTTTCGCAATTGGCCGCCATTCGACGGCACGAGGCAGCGCTCCGAACGCGAATCAGTTCGGGTCTGCCTGGCGCGTCAGCGGGAGTCGCCGAGGAATTATTCAAATTGCAAATCAGCACAGACCGCCTTAACCGGCTGGTTAATGCGATGGGTAATTAGAAACGGGCTCGGAACCACTCTCACTTGATCCGCTACGGCGTATCTTGATTGGTAGTGGATGCGGCCGATCCGAGAGGCTACTGGTTAGCGCGCCTGTTGCTCGAGCGCGGTATTGGCATTATTGCTTTAATTGCGTTTCTCGTTGCGCTTAATCAGTTCAAACCGCTGCTCGGAGAGCGCGGCTTATTGCCCGTTCCTCTTTTCGTCAAACAGGTCCCTTTCCGCGCTTCACCGAGCCTGTTCTATTTCTGGCCGCGCGATGCAGCTTTTACAGCCGCTTCGTGGATCGGAATCGTTCTCTCCTGCCTGGTTATAACCGGGATTGCAGCTCGCTATACCTGGTTATCCATTGGTGTCTGGATCGCGATTTATCTGATCTATCTTTCCTTTGTCAATGTCGGCCAGACATTCTATGGCTTCGGCTGGGAATCGATTCTGCTCGAAGCCTGCTTCTTTGCCATATTCCTCGGCGGCTCGCGCACCGTTCCGCAAACAATTCCCATTTGGTTGTTTCGATGGTTGCTGTTCCGCATTATGTTCGGCGCGGGCCTGATCAAAATTCGCGGCGACCCATGCTGGCGCGATCTCACGTGCCTCAATTATTACTACGAAACGCAGCCCATGCCCAACCCGCTGAGCTGGTATTTCCACTGGGCGCCGCATTGGCTGAACAAGGGTGGTGTACTCTTCAACCACTTCGCCGAACTGATCGTTCCGTTTGCGTATTTCCTGCCCCAGCCGATCGCGGGTATTGCCGGCCTTATTACGATTGTTTTTCAACTCACGATTATTGTGAGCGGTAATCTTTCCTGGCTGAACTGGCTGACCCTTTTCCTGGCCTTTTCGACGCTGGATGCGAAATTCTTTTCAGGGATTATCTCAATGCGTACGCCATTTATGCAGCCATCTTCACAATTATTGACCCTGGTGAATTACGGTCTTCTTGTGCTGGTTGTCCTGATGAGCATTCCCGTCGTGACGAATATGCTTTCCGCACGCCAGATTATGAATACCAGCTTCAACTCCTTCCACATCGTCGGCACCTATGGCGCTTTCGGCAGCATTACGCGACCCCGCTATGAAGTAATCGTGGAGGGTACTGACGATACTGTGATCACTTCCGCAACGCAATGGCGAGAGTATCAGTTCAAAGGGAAGCCCGGAGATTTGTCGTATCGTCCTCCTCAAATTGCGCCGTATCACTTGCGGCTCGATTGGCTGATGTGGTTTGCCGCCATGTCGAGCTATCAGGACTACCCATGGTTCGTGAACTTTGTTGCAAAGCTGCTGGATGGTGATCGGGATGTCCTGAGCCTTTTACGCGTAAATCCCTTTCCGCAAAAACCTCCGCGTTATATTCGCGCCGAATTGTACGAATATCACTTCACGACGCCTGAGCAGCGAAAGAAAACGGGTGCTTGGTGGACGCGCAGTTTCACCGGTCCCTATTTCCCGGCCATTTCGCTCGACACTCCTGGATTCAAGCAGGTCCTTAAGAACCAGGGCTGGCTAACCCGGTGATGTCCACGAGAGCTACGCTGCGAGTATGCAGCCGCCGCTCGGACCGCGCCGTGTAGACGAACCGATTCGCGAGTCCTTTCGGGTTCTTGGGCGTTATATTCGTGCACAGTTTCTGATCGCCGGTATTCTGGCGATTCTCTATGCAAT
>DAISJE010000370.1:0-5157 GCA_036821665.1 Bryobacteraceae bacterium
GCTATCGCCGGGCGGCGCCAGCGTGCCAGGCTTCCCAGTAGGCGAAGACCAGCGCGCGCAGAACTTTGTCGCGCAAGAGACGCATACCTTCTCACAGAATCTCATCCTGGTAGCTCGGTTCTCATTTCTTCGCAACAAATTTCTCTTCGGCGAGCGCGAAAATAATCAACCACCTTCAGACCTCGGATTCATGTACAAGCCCAGTCTCGATATCGCAACTGGGCCGCCTTTTATCCAGGTGAATGGCTACACCACGGTCGGTGATCCAATCACCGGTCCGCGGAACACCTACGAAAGTGTCTACGATTACTCCGGATTCCTAAGTTGGGTGCGCGGCAAGCACGAACTGAAATTCGGCGGCGGGTATCAACATCAGAAGATTAACGTACAACAGGGAATCGCGACGAACGGCTTCTTTGTATTTGCACCTTTTCCCGTAACAGACGCCTTCGCCAGCTTTCTCACCGGGCAGGCAGTTGTCTTTCTTCAGGGGATCGGCGACTTCTCGCGGGGAATTCCCGGCAACAACGCCAATTGGTACGTGCAGGACACGTACAGAGTTACGCCGCGATTCACAGTCAACGTCGGGGTGCGTTACGAACTGCCCAAACCATACACAGAAATTCACAACCGGCTAACGTTGTTCGAGCCTGGGAAGAAGTCTCAAGTAATGCCGAACGCGCCGGCCGGACTCCTCTATCCAGGCGATCCTGGAGTGCCGGCAGGCTTGATCCCTACCGAGACAAAAGCATTTGCACCGCGTATCGGTGTCGCGTGGGATCCGAACGGTAGCGGCAAATTCCTTATCACGTCGTCTTACAGCATCTTCTATGAGCCGTATTACACCGGACAGGGCGGCCCTTTGCAGGCGCCGATCAGTGCGCCCCCATTTTTGGGAACGCCGCAAGTGAGCCTGCCGAACTTCGCAGATCCATTCAACGGCAGGCCTCCGGCTCCGGGAACCTTCTCCACGCCCCTCACGAATCTCACTCTATCTCCCATGCTGAAACTTCCCTACACACAAGATTGGGACCTGAATGTGCAGCAATCCTTCGGGCCCGATCTGCTGTTTGAGATCGGATACATCGGCACAAAGGGCACACGTCTACCGCGCTTTATCGAAGCCAACCCCGCAGTGTTTGTTCCTGGAACTGTGGGCGGCCAGCAAATCTCAAACTCCAGCAACGCCGACCAGCGTCGTCTGTATTCTGGCTGCACACTCGCTGATCCGCCGAGCAGCTGCCAGTTTTCCTCGACAGGCGAGATCGCGAGCATCGCCAGTTCTTCGTACAACGCGCTGCAGGCATCCCTGCGCAAGCGGTTCAGCCACGGCCTCTCGTTTCTTGTCTCGTATACGTGGTCAAAGGCGATCGACGATGTTTCATCGTTCAACATCACCGGATCGGCTGCGAAACCAGTTGCAGGCGAAAACGATCTCGCCCAGAATCCCTTCAATCTGGCGGCAGAACGTGGGCTTTCGCTGTTCGACGCGCGTAACCGGTTCGTTGGCAGCTATGAATGGGCTCTTCCGTTCTGGAGGGATGGGAAGAACTGGTACCGGCTGGCATTCGGCGGATGGCATTTGAATGGTATTGGCACGCTGATGAGCGGCACACCCTTCACCGTCTTCGATTCGAATGACGTTGCCGCACAAGGCAGCGCTCCGGAGATCACTGGATTTTCGGCGCAGCGGCCGAACCTCATTGGCGACCCCAACACAGGCCCACGTACCGTCAACTCATGGCTCAACGCGGGTGCCTTCCAGCGGCTCGATCCCGTTGCGGATGCAGGGCAGTTCGGCACCGAAAGGCGCAACGTGAACTTCGGGCCAGGGTATGCCAATTGGGACTTCGGCGCGCTGAAAAACTTCAGGTTTACAGAGTCGAAGCAGTTGCAATTCCGGGCAGAGTTGTTTGACATCTTGAACCGCACGAACTTCCGGCTACCTGATAGCGACATCAGTTCGCCTACGTTCAACCACATCCTTGCGGCGCAGGCGCCCCGCCAGGTTCAGTTTGCATTGAAATTCATGTATTAGCGGGCTACCCATGATGAGAAATGAAATGAGAGCGGAAAATAACTCTGTAGTGCAAGAGATGATCAACGATGGAATCACTTCTCAGCCTACTCAAGCTATTGCATTGATTCCTGCGACTCGTGGGTGTTTCCGGCTCGTAAAGGAGGGCTGAGATATGAGCCCAGAATTTTCATCTCCAGTTGCACAGGTGGAGGCGCCTGTATGGCGTCGAGCGGCACCGTCTTCCACCAATCTGCCTCTGATAGACGAGCACACAGCCAGTAACGAGGTCCGCCTGTTGTTCGCGCAATACCGCGAGCGTTTTGCTCGAACGGATCTTCCCGCGATTGTGCAGTGCTTTGCCACCAATGCGGTGCTGCTGAGATGCATGTTGGAAATAGCTGAACGCTTCTTGTTCGGCGAAAGCCTGCTATGCCGCCGACACAAGGAGATGATTGCCACCTATATCTCGCGACAGAACGCATGCCCTTACTGTGCTGACAGTCACGGCGCTTTGCTTGCAGGCCAGGGAGGATCGCTCGAGATGATCCGCGCGCTGCAGTGTGGCGATCTCAATGCTCAACTGTTCACAAACGCAGAGTTGGCTTTGCTGAAGTTCGCTAGCAAAATAAACGAAAATGCGCTGGCTGTGACCCGCGCAGACATGGAAACAACAACGCAAGCCGGATGGACAGAGGAGCAAGTCGCCGAAGCAGTACACATCTCAGCTCTCTTTGCCGCATTCAACCGCATAGCCAACGGCTTTGGGCTACCTTCTCCGTATCCTGACCGTTTTTGATACTGGTTATGACTGAACTCTCAAATTCGCGACGGCCAAAGCGCGGTACATGGACTGCACGACCAGAAACCCTCGCGCTCCTGCGCGTCTCCGGCAATGAGATCAACGGTGTTGGCGAGACGACTCCCCGCCGCCCATCTCCTTTTTTCTGGCATCCGCCGGAACAGCATCCGTGGGGCGAATTGCAGCTCCTGGCGCGCAAGAACTCTCGCAAATGCCCCGGATCGACCGAGGCGTTTCAGGGGGCCTACACCTATCCTGAACTAATTCCTGTTGCTGATACGCGGAATGAATCGTCGCCTCAGAAACTGGCTGAAGCGGCCAGGAACTTCGCGCTTTCTCATGAAGCCGACGATATGGGGATCGCGGTCATGGAGCCGCTCTATGTATTTGAGGGCTACACGATCAATCATCCCTGGGTCATCGTCCTTGCTCTTGCTCATGACTACGAGCGCCTCCGCGAGGTTCCTTCCGATGAAACCAACGGGATAGGTGTCTGCGATGTGGGGGATCAATACGCCAGAGGTACGCGGTCTTCGTATGCCCTGGCAAACTGGATTCGTTCGCAGGGCTATCAAGCTGATCCGTACCCGGGTCCGATGGCCGGGGCGCTGCTACTCATTCCGCCTGCAATCGCCGCGGGACTCGGCGAACTGGGCAAGCACGGATCACTCATCAGTCCACATTTTGGCTCTGGCGTTCGACTCGCAGGTGTAACCACGGACATGCCGCTCGTCGCTACCAAGCCCATACACTTCGGCGCCGAGGAGTTCTGCGCAAGCTGTCAGATCTGTACACAAGCGTGTCCACCTGGCGCGATCGCGCCCGACAAACAAATGGTGCGCGGGGTCAAGCGGTGGTACGTCAACTTCGACAAATGCATTCCCTATTTCGTCGAAGCTGCATCATGCGGCATCTGCATTGCGGACTGCCCCTGGACCCGGCCTTCTGTTCGTCCAAAATTGCTCAACAAGATGGCTCAAAGAATCGGAAAAGAACGAAAATGAATGCTCAACCTGAAGACCAAGAAAGCTCGATCCGATATCCCGGCTGGGCTGTGCTCGCTGCCGCATTCACCGGGGTGATGGTCAGCTTCGCTCCGATCGTTCCATATACTTTCAGCTTATTCCTCGATCCGTTGCATGCAGCTTTTGGCTGGAAGCGGGAAGCGATGGGCGGTGCATTCGCGCTGGCCGCCATTACCGTTGCGCTTGTCTCACCTCTGATTGGCATTTTGCTCGACCGTTTCCCCCCGCGTCGCATCATCCTCCCGGGGATTCTGGTTTTTGCAACTGGGCTTGCGACACTCAGCCGGCTGACGCCGAATATCGTGCAGTTCTATGCCACATTCTTTGTAATCGGTTTGGTGGCCAATACCACCGCGCAGTTTGCGTATACGCGCACAATTCTCACCTGGTTCACGGCTCACAGAGGAATCGCACTCGCGTTGTTGCTGACCGGAAGCGGCGTCGGTTCCATTCTGATTCCGCCGATCACGCAGTGGATGATCCTGCATCACGGATGGCGCAGTGGATTTCTGCTGTTGGGTGTCATAGCCACTCTAGGCTTTCCTCTCACTGCTTTACTAGTTCGCAACCGGCCAGAGGCGGCAATCGTCCGTTCCGAACACCACGTCAGTTCCGGAATGACGGTTCCAGCAGCTTTGCGAACATCTGCGTTCTGGTTACTTGCCTTCATCACCATCCTCTCCGCCTTTAGTGAAAACGGCCTGGTGACCAACCTCGCTTCAGTCCTTACTCAACATGGCGTACTTGCGACCACCGCCGCTCTCGCGCTGTCAGTACGCGGAGGTGCAGGAATCATCGGCCGACTTGGGGTGGGCTTTGCAATCGATCGAGTCTCTCCAGAACGCATTCAGTCCCTTGTTCTCGCCCTTGTCGCAGTAGGAATGCTGATTCTCGCTTTTGCGAGTTCAGCGTGGTCGGCGCTTTTGGGTGCGGCCCTACTTGGTATCGGCCTCGGCAGCGAGGCCGATGTCGGCCCCTACCTTCTCGCGCGTTATTTTGGCCGCAAGCACTTCTCTGTGCTATACGGTCTTACCTGGACTGCCTATGCTATCGGCGGCGCTACCGGTCCCCTTTGGATTGGACACCTCTATGATCGCGCTGGCGCCTATCTGCCGCGGTTTATCGTCTATCTTGCGGCAGTGGCATTAGGAGCGGTGATTCTCAGCTTCTTCTTGAAAACCGATCAAAAGAACATCGAGTCTGAGCAGAAAATTATCGTAAGTGCTGGAGCTCCGCTAGAAGACTAGTACGTAAAACGATCGCCCGAATTTAGGGCTATCGACAGCCTTCGAGCGGTGGTCGCTCTTGCTTTC
>DAISJE010000371.1:0-5151 GCA_036821665.1 Bryobacteraceae bacterium
TAGACAAACCCCTGGATTGTGCATGCTGTCTGGCGGTGGCCAGCGATTGTTCCGAGGGGTCGATGCCGGTCACTTGGAAGCCCATGACAGCAAATTCTTCCGCAAGGATGCCTCCACCGCAGCCCACATCCAGCGCCGGCGCGCTTCGAGAATCGAATTTCAGAACTTCGTCGAGGACTCTTCGGAAGTAGCCGGCGCGGGCCGGATTGATCGACGATTTAAGTAAGTGCAGACATTGGTTTTCATCCCACCAGATATCCGCCTGCTGGTCGTAAAGATCGTTGTTAATCTGCTTGTAAACCTCATCCGACGCGCGTTGCATGTGTTGCGGCGCTTGTTTTGCCTGGGACATATCCGGTTCCGTCCAGCGATCCGCTTACGATAGTAACGACATTCCTGAAAAGTGCAATAGGTTAATCCGGGATTGCACAGGGTGGCAGTCGGACAGACAACGAATTTCCGAGTCGCGCTTGATTCTGGATCCGGGCGGATGCGCCCGCGAGGAGAAGTATCATGGCACCCCGGCCGGCTGGGCTGATTACGCCGGTCATAAAGAAGCTCGCGATCTCATATTGGCGGGACCGATCGATATCATCGAGGCGATCCAATAGGGGCTGATCGATCGAGTTGCAAAGGTCCTTGAAGAGGATCCGGCTTCTCTCAACCGGCCATTCCGCGATTATGGTTTATTTCCCTTGGATGCCGAGAGCTGGCACACTCCGCTGGCCTACGCCGTGAACCGCGGCAATAAAAAGATCGTGCAATTGCTGCTCGAGCGCGGAGCGGATGTCATGTTGCGGTCGCCTGAAGGTTTGAAGTTGAGGGAGGTCGCGCAAAAAGCCAGCGATCCAGATCTGGCTGAAATTCTCGAGGCAGGGAACGCATGAGGCGAACTTAGGCAACGCAATCGGCAGTGCGGGTGGCTCTCAAACGACCTGAGAGCCGCTGATTCTAAAGTTCCGTTTCCAGAGCTGGATTTCGCGACTCATTATTGTTGTTCCTTTCAGCTCACTGACTTCGTGATTCCTGATACATCATCCGTTGCTTGCTCCAGTCAATCGGGCCATCGGTGAATCGCTTCTCAAGCCGGCTCATCAGCTCGCTCCAGCCGCGTTGAAAGTGTGCATACGCCTGATCCCATTCCGCTCCGCTTTTCCAGCCGAGATGGGTAATGGTCACGTGCGTTCTGTACGCATCAATCGGACGCATCTCAACAACAACCCAGGTGCCGCCGTTCCGGACCGCGGGAAACTGTGGCGGAGCATTCCATTGGAATGAAATCATCTCCTCGGGAGCGTAGCTGAGGATCTTCAGTCCTTTCGTGCCGGACCGCTCATCTTTCGAGTCGAACTGGATCTCGTAAGGTCCGCCGATCGCAAGTTGGATATTGGCTTTTTGGGCGAAAAACTCTTCTGCGCCTTCAGACGTGGTGAATAGGCGCCAGACCTCCGGCACCGGAGCGTTAACGTCTCCTTCCACTCGAACCATTCGGCCCGAACCGGCTGTGTTCTGTCCACGTAAAGGAAGCGCCAGCGCTCCTATGACGAGTAAGGGGATAAGATGTGCGGATCTCATTTGTTTCTCGCTACCGCGTCAAAACCACCTGTCCGGTTTCGAGCAAGGACTTCAGATTCGAAAGAATCCGGGGCCAGCCTCCGGAAACTGCCTGAATGAGCTTTGATTCTTCGCGATCCATAGTATGTGTGATCGTGAGCTTGACGGCATCCGGCACCGGTTCAAGCTCAATCGTGCAACGCGCAAAGCCTTCAGCCTTCAGTTCCGGCCTGAGTTCGTGACGCCATTTGAGCACCATCCGCCTGGGCGGCTCGAACTCAACAATCTCTCCGGCGTCCGTAACACGACCATCGGGATAGTGCATTTCCCAGCGCGCTCCGGGCTTCCATTCGGTCTCAAAGTGCACGCCGAACCAGTATTCCCTGGTGAATTCCGGATCGGTCAGCGCTGACCACAGCCGTTCAGGGGTTGTGCGAATGAACGTCACATACAAAAAGGTGCTATCGATTGCGTTAGTCGTCATTTTGTCCTTCCAACTTCTTCTTGAGTTTTGAGAGCGCGCTCAGACGCGGTTGTTCGAACTTGCTGATCCAGCGCTCGGCAATCTCTTTGATCGGCACGGGATTAATGAAATGAAGCCTCTCCCTACCTTGCCGCTGCCACGAGACCAGGTTTGCCCGTTTGAGAACCGCCAGATGCTTCGCGACAGCTTGACGGGTCATGTCCAGTCCTTCGCAGAGATCTCCCAATGTCTGCCCATTTTTCTCGTGCAGACGATCGAGAAGCCGGCGGCGCCTGTGATCCGCCAATGCCTTGAAAACAGCGTCATCTCGCATCTCAACAACAGGCAACCAATTGGTTACCTGTATGAATCGATATTACGCAACCATTTGGTTCCGTGTCAAGCTAATTTATGAATTCCGTGAATTCTCCAGGCTTGGATCTGTTTCGGTGCGCGATGCGACAAACCTTTGTCGCGCCATAGTAGGATCTACATACCATTCCGGCCTTATTCCATAAATCTGCTAAAATAGCCCTATGCAGGTTCGTTATAGCTGCCTGGGGAAACGGTTGTCTGGTTTTTCCAAGGGGCTCATGATCATTGCAGGGTTGCTGGTTTTCCCGCTGACTGCCAAGCTTGAAACCGTGCCGGTCGCCAAGCCGGTTCCCGCAAAACCCCCGCAAAAACCTGCAAAAAAGGACCAGCGGGCCGTTCGACTACGAAGCTTTTTTGCTAAGCTTCACTGTCCGGTTCTCAATATGTCAGAGGACTTTGTTCAGGCCGCCGATAAGAACCACCTGGACTGGCGCCTGCTTCCGAGTATTTCGATTATTGAATCCGGTGGCGGCAAAGCGTATCGAAACAATAATTTGTTTGGCTGGGATCAGGGAGATCAGGCATTCCCGAGTTTGCGTGCCGGGTTGGATCTGGTAGCCTACAAACTCGGCAAAAGCCCTCTATACCGCAATAGAGATGTCGTCGGAAAACTCCGGATCTATAATCCGGATCTTACTTATCCCGCCAAAGTTATTAACGTGATGAACCGCATCAGCCCGGTTCCGAACGTAAGAATTCCGGAGCCTCTGTTTCAGCAGCCAAGTTTAGCGACGGATTAATTTCTAAGCCAGATGCCGAACTGAAGTTCGGCACGGCACGCTGAAGACGTGCGCCACACTATGCTACGCGGCGGCGCAGGTTGCGGCTTCCTGTAGGGCAGGAATACCGATACGGTGGCAGAACTCGCCGAAGCCCTCATTCGGCCGCCGGGATTCTTTGTAGTACTCAATGACAGGACGAAGCCGCTCCGCGATTTGCTCGCGCTTGACGTTCTTCGCGAACAGAGTGCCCAGGCGGGTACCAAGCGGGGAAGCTCCCAAATAGATGGAATACATGGCGACGCTCGCTCCGACAATGCCAATTTCGGCGGTGTAGGGACGGGAACAGCCATTGGGGCATCCGCTGGTGCGCAGGTGCACGACATCTCTCCGAAGACCGGCGGCGTTGAGCTCTGCCTGTATTTCCGCAACGATTTCCGGCATGATGCGCTCGGATTCAGTAATCGCTTGACCGCAGGTGGGCAGGGCCGGGCATGAAATGGCGTGGCGCAGAACCGGCGGCAACGCTTCCGGCTCGGCGATCCCATATTCACGCAACAGAGCAGCAATAGCGGGACGGTCGTTATCGGCAATGCCGCCCAGATAAAGATTCTGCTGGCAAGTCAAGCGAACTTCCGGCCGGAACTTCTCGACAATGGTCCGCAAACCCGCTCGAACACGCCGCTGTTCGTCGAAATCTTTGATGCGTCCGCTAATCACGCGCACTCCCACGAACCAGACCTGGCGTCCTTCCGCATCGAGTCGCTGGCGATGCCATCCGAGGTAATCGTTCGAGCGTGTCCAGATCAGGGGCTTGGGCGGGGCGAGCTCACGCCCAACGCGTTTTTCCAGTTCTTCCTTGAACTTGGCCGGTCCCCATTCATCCATTACATACTTGAGGCGCGCCAGCCGACGATTGGAACGATTGCCGAAGTCTCTGTGGATGGTTACAATTGCGCTTACAACTTCAAGTAGTTCCTCAGGCGTTGGCCCGATAGAGCAAATGGGGTCAGCCAATCGTGGGTGGGATTCTTTTACGCCGGCGCTCTGCCCCATGCCGCCGCCGGCGAGAATGGTAAATCCAGCTAACTTCCCGCTTTCGAAATGAGGCACAACGCCTACGTCATTGGCGTAAATATCCGTCGTGTTATCACCGGGAAACGCAAACCCGACTTTGAATTTGCGGGGCAGATAGGCAGAGCCGTATAAGGGCTCTACCTCTTCCTCTTGCTCGGCGCTAGCCACCCGCTCGCCGTTGACCCAAATATCGTAATAGGCCGTTGTTTTCGGCTTGAGGCTGCGCGAGATAAATTTGACTATGGGAAAGATCTCCTGGCGCTGATCGCTCTCAAACGGAGCGGGGCAGGAAATCACGTTGCGCACGACATCGCCGCACGCAGCGAGAGTAGTCAAATAGCTCTCATTCACGCCACGAATCAGCTCGGCCAACCGCGCTTTCGGAACGTAGTGATACTGAATATCCTGCCGCGTAGTGATACGCAAAGTTCCATCGCCAATATCAGCTAAACGATCAAGCGTGAGGTATTGATCCGCTGTCAGGAGGCCGCCCGGAACGCCGATTCGGACCATCGCCGAATATTGTTTCTCCCCCGATTTGCGTACGTCCCGGTCGTCTTGCTGGTAGACGCCGTGGAATTTCAGAACGCCTATAGCCGGTTTTGAGAAAAGCGATTCATCATTCCGCAGTTCCTCGGTGAGGGTTCCACGGAGATAATGGCTCGCAACCTTGGCGGTTTCAGCGGCAGAAGGAGCTTTGTCCATCTAGATACTAGAGTATCGCAGATAGCCTTAGATTTGAAAGAAATTCTATAGAGAATAGGTACAAGGCCTAAGAAGCGCGCAGTGAACTGCGCGCCAGCACGATGAATCGTGCGCCACAACCTCCAAGGCTAGCGGCCAAAACTGCTAGCCGAGCGGCGACCGGGGCCGGAGGGGGGCCGGCCGGGGCCAGAAGGCGGAGGGGCCGGGGGTTCCTCGACCACAACCTTCTTGGGCCGGGCGTCGAGCCGCGCTGCAATC
>DAISJE010000372.1:0-5139 GCA_036821665.1 Bryobacteraceae bacterium
AGGGCATTGGGTTTGTGGTCACAATTGCAAATTGGCGTAGAGTTGCTTTTTCGAAGGATTTCAACTGGCCCGATGAATCGATAAGCTGCACGCTGAATGCATCCTGATTGAGAATTCTCCCGGTAACGCTCTGTCCGTCTTGAGTAATCAGTTGGATTGTGCGATTGCTGGGTTGGACCATGTGGTTTGGAGCTGACAGCGCATGCTGTATCTGTTCGGCTGACAAGTTGGAGCCCACGTCGTTCAGGTCCGGTCCAACGTATGAGCCTGCATCGCCAATACGATGGCACGAGAGACACCCATTTGTCTGGATCAATTTCTTTGCTGCCGCGACCTCTAGCCGGCTCAGCGGAGCCAGTTGTTTTGCTGGCTTGGACGGTTGGCCACCGCCCGTTGTTCCTTTACCAAAGTTCGTGCTGAGGTAATTGACAATACTCTCAAGCTCTCCCGAGGTCCCCTGGGCCCCCCTGGAAACCATGTCATTCACGACTGCGCTCCACTCCGCACGCGTCATTCTTTGGCTTGTGGCCACATTGATGCTGTGACACGCGCCACAGATGCGCTGAAATGCCGCCCTTCCGGTTCCTTCAGGCAAGGTCTGCGCTGGGGCGCTCAAAACAGCACCGAGGAGTCCCAGAACAATCGTACGATTCAGACTATGTGTGTTTGGCATGGCGCCGCAGACCTAATCTGGTAGAGCGAATGCATACATCGTGTCCGCGCCTGTCCCTATGATGTATTGTTTTCCATTTACCGCGTAACTCATCGGGCCACTCGCATTAGCGCCCCCCAAATAGACATGCCATAGCGGCTTCCCTGTCGCCGCATCGAGGGCGACAAAGTTGCCGTCCATTCCGCCTCCGAACAACAGGCCGCCCGCAGTAGACAGCACTCCGGATTCCGTGTAATTCACCATTTTGAAGTCCCACTTTTTCTCGCCCGTCGTCGGATCAATGGCGCGGATCGCACCGTACCCCTCGGCCTCCGTTTTGTAATTGGGGCTGGCACGCCTCCGAGCGGGCCGCTTGGCAGATGGGGGCGGCCAATCGGCCGGGGGTTTCGTTTCCCCGAACCCGGGCCACCAACCGTCTCCGGTGTACATGTGCATTTGCTTCCAGGGAAGAACGGGTCGTTTATCCGAAAAACCTTCGTAGTTGTCCCAAACCGACATGTAGAAGAGCCCTGTTTGCGGGTCGTAAGAGGGCGGGTAATAGTTCGTGCCCCCCTGCGAACCGGGCATCACAGAAATTCCGCCCATCGGTTTCGGCCAGTACTTTGGAACTCTGATTGGCCGGCCATTCTTATCGATGCCTTCCGCCCAAGTCAGTTTGATAAAAGGCTTGCCTAGAAGGAATTCGCCGGTCTGCCGGTCGAGGACATAGAAGAACCCGTTGCGATTGGCCCACAACATCACCTTCCGCGGTTTGCCTTGCCAGGTGATATCCGCCAATACCGGAATCTGGGTCGCGTCATAGTCGTACTCATCGCCTGGCGTGAATTGGAAATGCCATTTAATCTTTCCCGTGTCGGCATCGAGCGCAATGACGCAATTCGAGTAGAGGTTGTCGAATTTGCCGCCGGGCGATCGCTGGTCGCCGTTTGCGACAGGATTCGGATTGCCCGTGCCCCAGAACACCAGGTTCGTCTCAGGGTCGTAAGAACCGCTGTTCCAGACGGGGCTGCCGCCGTGCTTCCAGGTATCGCCCGCCCACGTCTTGGAGGCGGGATCATCTGCGGAATTCGGGCTTGTATAGGTTTTCCAGACTTCTTTGCCGGTGTGAATGTCAAAGGCGGCGAGAAAACAGTTCGCGCCCATATCGTCGGTCGCAGGTCCGACGATGACCACGTTCTTCACCACCAAAGGCGGGACGTCGAGCTGATAGCCCTTTTTCCAATCCGCGGCTTCGATTTCCCATTTCACCCGGCCGGTTCTGGCATCGATGGCGAGCAGATGGCAGCTCCATCCCGTGGTCCAAAACAATGTGTTCCCCTCGATCGCCACTCCCTTGTTGACCAGGTACATGCGTTGTCCGGGAAAATCGTCTGGATTGAACGAACGCGAAAGCTTCCAGTACTCGCGGCCCGTAGCGGCATCGAGCGCCACCACTGACGTCAGGCTCGTCGCATACAAAACGCCGTTGACCACAATCGGCGTGTTCTCCATCTTCTCGTCAGCCGGTGTCCCGGTGGGCCGCCAGACCCACTTTAGCTGTAGATTCTTGACATTCTCCCGATTGATTTCTGTCAGCCGGCTGTAGCGATCGCTTGCATATGTTCCTCCGTACGTGAGCCAATTTTGCGGCTCCTGGCTGGCGTGAAGCAGCCTATCGAACGTGACTTGCGCCTGTAAGGAACAAGTAAGTAAGGCACACACCAGCAACACTCGCAAATTTATTTCCTCCCCTAAATAACGGCTGTGACTCTTTGCCTTTTCTATTTGCTGTTGCGCTTCGTAAGGGGCACCAGTACGATATTCCGGAACTCGACGCCACCGTGGTCGCCCTGCAGCTCTATCGGCCCTGGCCGCCCTTCGAACGGGTCGATGGCGATTCCCGTCAGGCCGTCGATGACTCCCTTCTCGTAAAGCTTCTGTCCATTCAGGACCGTAGTAACTTCGCGGCCAATCAATCGAATATCGTACGTTTGCCACTCTCCCGGCGGCTTGCCCGCGTTAACGCTCGGTAAAATTCGCGTGTATAGCGCACCGGTGCCATGCATGCCCGGCGGCTTGCCATAATCGGATGCGATCTGAACTTCATACCGGCCGCGCAAACCGATACCGCTGTTGCTCCTCGCGGGAAGGTTATATTCGACATGCAGCTCAAAATTCCAATATTTCGCTACAGTCTTGAGATCATCCGTTTGGCCGGCACATTTTAGAATCCCGTCCTCAACGCTCCAGCCTTCCGCCTTGCTGGAATTGACGCCGGTCCACCCTTTGAGATCTTTGCCGTTAAATAGCTGGATTGGCTTTCCCTTAACCCAAGTGCCGTCGTCGTGTTCATCGATTTCTGGCGAGCGATAGCCAGTGAACGTCAAGGTAATTGTGGGACTCGTCATCGTCCCTTGGAGGAGGCCGCGGACCTGCTTCACTGTGTATTCGGCACGGTCGTTTGGATTCGGGGTGACTCCCGGGCGCGCTCTGGGCAGCCACGTGAAATGCAGTACCCCGTTCTGGATTTTTGCGATTGTTATATCATCCAGGCTGCCGTCCGGAGATCCAACAAACTGAATCTTCATATCGGGCGTCCCTGCACCAGTGATACCCAACCACCACGCGGCGGTTGTAGTGAACTGCGCAAAATCGGCTGGCTTGGCCTGCACCTGAATATCCCAACGGCCATTGAAGTCCGCATCGGCAGCACGGCCGGCCGGCGTAAAAGCGACTATGGCAACTAGCGCACAGAGCCTGATTCGGTATCTAAGAAGCGCAAAGGCTGCGGATGCGCGCCTCGAGGCAGGGGAAGGAACCCGCTGCTCTTTGCGGGGCGCGCTTGATACCGCGGCCGTTTTGCGCGGGTTCCTCAATAGCAGCTCGGCTTTCATCACAGATACGCCATTAACTTGTCTAGAAGGTCTTGTTGCATGGCATAAGGCTCAGGGCCTCCGGTCTCCAGTGAATATATACCTTTGAACCCCATTTTCTTGGAGATCGCAACGGCTGTGGCAAGGCTGAATCTGTCAGGATTCCATTTGACGTGGCTGACTGTCAGTGCAAGTGGGTACATCAACGGGAGTCCGCGCTCCATGCTCTCTTCGTTCTTCCAGTTACCCATGTCGGGATTTGCGTGAATCCCGGACTCCCGGATAACCTTCACAAGCGTGTCGATGGGGATCGATCCACGCTCTTCCAGGATGATTGCAACGTTCTTCGACGCGCCGTAATCGCGCAGTGACTTTAGCGCATCGATAATCGGAGTAAGGTCCTCGCCCCATGTCCTCCCTTGATTCGGCATGACGCTGGGACACTCGATCATTGCAGCTCGATCGATCCATTGTTTGGTGAGTTCAATCGCATGCGCGCGAATCTGTGGATCGGGGGAACAAGGGCTGATCGTTCCGCGATAGCCGACATTATCCAATTCGAGATCGATGTTTATCATCCGGGACTTTGCCTTTTGTAGGCGCGCGTGGAACTTCTCGTAGTAGGCGGGTTCGAGCGAGAGAAAATGCCTGTCCTCCACTTCCAAGTTGTGAATGCCATAGCGCTCCGCCAACAGATCCGGAAAATCCATAATGTCGAGCTTCCCCGGCGCCACTGGCTGGCTCCAATCTGTTGCTTGCGTTAGCAGGTCGGAAAAATTCCCGGACATTGCGCCGATGCGATCGAGCTTGGACTTGACGATGATGTCCTGCGATGCGCCAATGGCAGCCGTGCCTGCCGCAACAATGGACCCCATTAGAAACTCTCGACGTCTCATCCTTTTCACCTCTTTTGCGGGAGCACCGTTGAGGTGATCACGCCCACATCACTGGCTTTGCAAGTCTCGACTTCAATAACTTTGGCGGAAGCTAATGGGAGTCGAACCCACCCGTGACTGCATTAGAGCCGCACTCCGGTTTTGAAGACCGGGCCCTGCACCGGCAGAGTCTAGCTTCCGACTGCGATTGTAGCGTCCTTTGCCGGACGGAACAGCTCTGCAGCGATGCCATATCGCAACTCATCAATTCCTGTTCCAGTCACCGCTGAGATCGCATAGAACGGCAGATTGTGTTCCCGGGCTTTCGCTTTCACGGCTTCGATACGAGAAAGATCCTGGCATGCGTCGATCTTGTTCGCGACGATGACCATCGGCTTGGCGAGTAAGTCCGCGCCGAAGCTTGTGAGCTCTTCAAGAATGACGTCGATGTCATGCGCGGGATCGCGGCCGCTAAAATCGGACACATCCACGAGATGTACGAGCAGCCGGGTTCGCTCGATGTGCCGCAGGAATTGGATGCCGAGGCCGTGGCCTTCATGAGCACCCTCGATCAGTCCCGGGATATCCGCCAGCACGAACGTGCGGCCATCGCCCGCGTCCACAACTCCGAGATTCGGCTCGAGGGTTGTAAATGGATAATCCGCAATTTTCGGCTTCGCCGCCGAGAGCCGCGAGATCAAGGTCGACTTACCGACATTCGGAAACCCGACCAGCCCGA
>DAISJE010000373.1:0-5128 GCA_036821665.1 Bryobacteraceae bacterium
TCACTGTGATCTTTGAATGGCTCTGCCCATTTACACAGTTTCCGTTACAGTCTCGGAGATAGAACCGTAGATTCCGTTGTAACGGGACTTATCGTTCCGTAATCGCCACTGCATCAGTTCCCACCGAAGAACGCGCGCCTGCGGTGCTGACCTCCCGAGTAGCCTCAGAGCTTCTTCAAGCGATTCGAAACCGCCTGCCCGGTAATTTCACGGCGCCGAACTTGTCGTCCACAACCCGTTGAGCAACTGCGATTCAGGAGAGAATAGGTCCTTACATGGCGACCTTGCGCATATCTCCCAAGTACATCGCCAGCGATTGGAAGAAGCTTGATAGGAACAAGACGGCGGACTGGCCTAAAGCCGTGCGGATTGTCCGGGATCGACTGCACGGAAGGTTCCTCCACTTCGCGGACAAGTGCCTCAAGGACAAATTTTCGGGCTTCGTCGTGCTCGCCCTTGATTGCCTCCTGGTGGAGGCCCTCCAGCAGTTCATCGACGGCGTCACGAACGGGAGTGGACGATCAAAGGAGCTCAGCAAGAAGTTTCTTCGGGGACCTCGATTTCAACCCTATTTCGACACCGATGACGTACGACAGGCCTTCTATCTCGATATCCGCTGCGGACTCCTCCACCAAGCAGAGGCAAAGAACCAGTGGCTCATCCGTCGTAGGCAGAACAGGTTGCTGAAGAGCGTGGGGGCTGACGGCTATATCATTGACGTGGAACGGTTCCACGCAGCGATAAAAGGCAGCTTAAGGGACTATCTTGCGCTCCTCTGCAAACCCGAGAGCGTGGATCTTAGAGGCAAGCTCCGGACGAAGATGGATCACATCTGCAACATGCGCATCGCGAGAGGAGCGCTCTATCGAACCGACAGCTCGGCGGCTGATCCGAGCGCTTAGGTAAGAGCACCTCTTTCGGGGAAGAACCCGGCCAATGGCAGCGATCTTCTTCACGCGGAACAGATCAACGCAGGTAGCAGCGAAGAATGCGCGCGTGAACTCTTCTTTATCAACTAGTTCACCTTGGTAAGCACCCATGTTGTGGTTGAAGCTAGTCCATCGAATGGCTGGTGTCCCTGCATTTCGCGAGAGATCGAGGAAACACTCGATAGCTACGGCCTTGCCGTTCACGTCTTCTTCTGACTCGCCGGAAGGACCCAGCGTCTTAACCTGCTGAACTCGTCCAGCGCAGGAAGACACGCTACACGCATGTTGTCCGGCCGTTTCCGCTCTAAGAAACCGATTCCGAGATGCTGAAAGAACATACCACCCGTGTCCTGGGACCCAAGTGTCGCCTACATCCCGGCCCACACATCAGCCGTTCATCACCACTGGATGCGATTAAAGATGTCACGCAGTTGCTTTCCCCGGGCCGGGTGAATCGTCTCGACAAACCCGACGCGGCCTTCCAAATGGGATCGAAAATTCAGGCGGCCGTCGCGATTCTGGCTTTCCGGTCCCAGGCGCACACAGTTGGTGAGCGTAGCCTTGAGGCGATCGAAGTCCTGCCGCATAACATTGATCCCTACGTTGATAACCAAACCTGCCAAGTGCTGCCGCACTCCCTGGCGCATGATGCGCGTCTTGCGATGGTGTACCGTGAAGCCTTCTTCCGACAAAATGGCGGCTATATGTGTCGAAAAGCGCTCCACACTTCTTTCAAAGGCATCATGACCGGAAAATGCGAGATCGTCGGCATAACGCGTGTACTCGACGCCGGCCGAGCGCGCCAGCCCGGCCAGGCGGCAGTCGATCCGATAGAGACAAAGATTGGCAAGTGCCGGTGAACTCGGCGCGCCTTGCGGCAAATGCGGCCGAGCATACAAGTCGCGAACTTCCCGAATTTGCTGCGGATTGATTTGGAGCGATGGCGTATGCCAGATGTCGCGTGGGGCAGCGTTTGTGCAAATACCCCTTAACAGGCCGGCAACTGTTTCGGAATAACCAATGGTCCGGAAAAACGCTTGCACCCGGGCCCCCGCGAACGAGGCAAAGAAATCCTTCAGATCCATCCGCAACACGACGCGCTGACTAGTATGAGGAGCCACGAAGGTCTTTATTGAGCGGCTTTTGACGAACCCGTGCGCTGCCGGATGAGAGGGGATCTTTTCGAGAATTCCGCCGAGGATTCTTTGCTGCAGCTTTTTCAGGCGAGGCTTGGGAGCCTCGATTAGGCGAATAGCGCCGGATCGTTTCGAAGCGATGTGATAACAATAGTGCCGCAACCGCGGCGCTTCCTTTTTGTAGCCAAGCCCTTTGAGATCCGCAAACCACTCCAGTTCTCCAATGGTTAACAGAAGCCACTCGGCCAACTCTCCGACATTTGTGATGGACGGAATATCCCAACCCCGCGCTGCTGAAACCGGGTCCATATCCCAGTGCTCGCTCCTGGCAAAATGCGGCGGAGTGTCCAACGAGTCCTACCTTGCGTGAGCGGTTTTTCTGCGTGAAGCGCAGTGTTGCTCACGAGACGAATTGCCAGCTAGTTACGTTACCCCGGGGTAACCCCGGAGAGGCAAAACCGAGCCACAAACTCGATTAACGCCAAGCTTGGAGCAATCCACCGCGGAACGTATGATAGCAGGCTTGGCATACCTTCCCGGTAGGTAATCGCGCGTTTTAGCAGGCCGAACGACCGTTTAGTAATCGGATTATGTGGCTCGACGGCCTTAATGCAGCTTATGAGCGATATCTTTCAGGTAGATCTCCACTCGATCGGTGGTCCACGTAGCAACGCCACAACCGAAAAAGTCAGTATCTTCCGTCCAGATCGGGCGTCGAAGGGCAAGAGCTGTGGCCAAAATCGGCCAGTCGTCCTGATCGCGATGCGCTAAACGTTGCCGGGCAACTGGCTCAAAACTTGCATATGTGTCAGCCTCAACCAACTGCACCAGCCCACGAAGGGAGTCTAAGATCCCTAAGCCCATGGCGGTGTCGCGACGTTCCGCCTCTCCAGGATCATGGGTAGATGCTCATGAGCTTCCGCAAACGCGACGTCGGGTGCAAAAAAATCACTCTGTTCGCTGTACGTAATCAGCAGTGAAAGAACTCGCGATCCAAGTACCGCTCGAATCAAGATGTTGGCATCGAGAATCAAAGGTTTAACGCTTTGGAGTTCGGCGATTGCGGCGCGCCTTCTTGAATTCCGCTACGATTTCGTCCTCGGTCGTACCGGCGGCGGCGATCAGAGCCTGCATCTTCTCTCCCGCTGCGCGAAGAGCTTCCAGATCTGCTTTCCTGGGTGTGCGGTGCGTGGGCACGTAGATTCCGATAGTGGCACCGTGACGGGTGATCGCGACCGGTGTCTGTGATTCCAAATAGCTGGCCAAGTTTTCGCGAAATTCCCGAATACCAACTCTGGTTGAGTGCATGGCTAAATTCTCATTTGTGTACACAATGATAACACATTAGCCGCCCCGAAGACGCGCGCGGGCATGCGCGCTTACGCCTTCGCCGCTCCCGCCAGCACCTCTTTCAACCGCTTCGCGACAATCACATCTTCACCCGGTTGCAGCATCCAGACGCCAACCACGATCGTGTTTTCGTCCGAATGCAAGCCGGCGGAACCTTCTCGTCTGCCTGTTGACGGGTTCAGTTCGATGCTTGGAGTTCCTTTCCGTAACTCCTTTGCCACGTCTCTTGGCGCGATCCGGACGCGCTGCTGGTCGTACCGGAGCAGCAGGTGAGGCACATGATTGGCGACCTCGGGAACCACAATCTCTGTTTTCAAAGTCGGAATCGATTTCAGTTCGGCGCAGATCCGGTCGGCGCGCCGCCGGTACTCGGCTTCCAAAGCCTCATCGGATTGGTTGAGAAACCAATCGATAGCCGCAACCATTCCGATAATCTGTTCCTTGGCGACCTTCATGCCACGGCCTACGCCTTCGTCGAACGGATTATTCGTGGCCGCTGCCGCGGCGATGAGGTCCTTGCGCCCTAGCAGAAGGCCGGCGTTTTGCGGACCGCGAATGCCCTTTCCGCCCGAAAACGTAACCAGATCGAAACCCATCTGGGTGTAGTTCCAAAGATTCGAAATCGGCGGAACATCAGCCGCCGCGTCGTTGAAGCAGGGAACGCCATGCTGATGCGCTACGCGAATCCAATCCTCGCGGCCGATCTTCCCGCCTTCAGCCGCGTTGAAGAAATGCGCCATGACCGTGTTTTCGCCGAACGCTTTTTGATAGTCGTCGAGGGATTCGACTTCAACAAATTTGGCGCCACAATTTTCGAGTGCGTGATCGTAGCTATAGCGATGAGCTTTCTGGATGAGTACTTCGTTCTTGCGCAGGCCGCCTACCTTGCTGGGCACCGCCGTAATGGGTGCGCTGTTCATGACATCGATACAGGCTGCGGTACCGAGCGTTAATGCCGACGAAGCGCCGGCCGTAACCAGAGCGGCTTCGCAGCGCAGCCGTTGCGCGAGATATTCACCGGCTTTCTTCTGCAACTCTAAAAGACGAACCGGATGCTTGGCCGCTTTTGCGACCGCGGCCTGCACTTCCGGAGGCATAATGGACGCCGTCAGAATTGTGTACGTGCCGGCGGCATTGATGATCTTGGTAACGCCGAGCTTGTCATAGTAGTCCTCGCCCTGTACGTCCGCTGGGAATCCTGCCGCATTCATCTGATCTGCTAGTGTCAGCGCTCCCAGAAAAGTTCCAGCGCAACCCAGCAGGTCGCGACGTGTGCTGCTCATGATGGCTCCTTTCCTAAATCTTCGCCAATATACCTCGTCACAAAAAGGAATATCATACGGGACGGCCGGAAAATTTGTGAAAATGAGGCAATACCCCATCTCCCATCAACTTTATGGGGATTTTGTGGTACGCTTTTCATGTTGGGCACGCAAACTCATCTCCGGAAGCTCGAGGCCGAAAGCATCCATATTCTCCGCGAAGTGGTAGCGGAATGCCAGCGGCCCGTTCTCCTTTATTCTGTCGGTAAAGATTCTTCTGTTCTGCTTCGCCTTGCGCAAAAGGCCTTCCATCCCGGCCGGATTCCATTTCCATTGCTGCATATCGATACCAGCTATAAGTTTCGCGAGATGATCGAATTTCGCGACCGGTATACGGCCGAACTTGGTGTAAACCTTATTGTTCACACAAACCGGCGGGCTCTGGAAGACG
>DAISJE010000374.1:0-5120 GCA_036821665.1 Bryobacteraceae bacterium
TTCTGGCAGGCGCATTATGCTCCGCAGAACGCCGCTCTCATGCTGACTGGGGACATGAGCGAAGCCGAAGCTCGCGAAATGGCTGAGAAATACTTCGGCAGTTGGAAGGGCAAGCCCAATGCCGCGGCCCCGGACATTCCCGCCACTCCGGTTTTACCCACCAGGCGGATCGTCATAGTTGACAAGCCCGGCGCGCCGCAAACCGTTTTGGGCGCGTTCGGTATTGGGCTACCGCGCGACACGGCCGATTATGCGGCAGTGGAAGTTATGAATGGTACTCTGGGCGGCCTTTTCTCGAGTCGAATCAATATGAATCTTCGCGAGAAAAATGGGTACACCTATGGAGCCTTTTCAACGTTTTTCTACCATCGCGGTGCGGGCCCATTTCTCTCTGCCAGTCTCGTACGAACAGATGTAACTGCGCCGGCTACACGCGAACTGTTCAGTGAATTGCAGCGTATCCAAACCGATCCGCCCACAGCCGCGGAATTGAAAATTTCACAGGAGTTCGCGTTGCGATCTTTGCCCGGACACTTTGAAACAGCTGATGACGCGTTTCGTCAGATAGGAGATCTGTTCGTCTACAAATTGCCCGTTGACTATTATCGAACATTGCCGCAGCATTACGAAGCAGTGACACTGCAAGACACGCAAAAGGCAGCGGTGAATCATATACATCCGGACCATTTGCTCATCGTGGCGATAGGAGACCGGGCAAAAATCGAACCGGGACTCCAGAAACTCAACCTGGGCCCTATTGAACTGCAAAATGAGAGTGGAGATCCGGTGACGAAGTAGCGCTCACTGTTCGACGTTCAGTTCAATGGAGGATGCCGCATCGCGGGATCGAAAAATGCGTTCCGTGGCCTTCACGTAAGCGTCCTTTGTTGCGGCGGGAATATAGGAAAAGCTTTGCGGATTGCGGTCTGTCAGCGGAAACCAGGAACTCTGTACCTGCACCATAATCCGGTGTCCGCGCTGGAAACAGTGATACACATCCGGCATGCTGAAACTGATCCGCTGCGTTTGGCCCGGCTGAAAGCGTTCGGGCTTTTCAAACCCATTGCGGAATTTTCCTCGGAATGGCTCGCCTCGTACCAATTGCTCGTAGCCGCCCAGACCGCCGGCCGCATCGTCCGGATATACATCAATCAGCTTTACATCGAAATCCGAGTCGGCTCCCGTTGTTGAAACAAACAAGGTTGGCGATACTGGTCCGGCAATTGTCGTGTCTTCAGTCAGAGGCGCAGTCTGGTATGTCAACACGTCGGACCTCTGGCGGACAAAGCGCTGATCCGCATCCATGTATTCGCGTTCCATCTTAAATGTCGGCTTGGCAAAGAAAGGAACGGGGTTATTTGGATCGCTCACATACTGGTCAAAGGCCCCAGGCTCAATCGGCGCGTGCCGGTTCAGGTTACCGTTCGCATGAAAATAAAAGCGCTCCGTCGTAGCATTCGATGGCGGCCATTGCTGATGCTTTTTCCAAACGTTTTTACCGGTCTCGAAAACATATGCTTTGGGCAGAGCGGGTTCCGGCGCGCCTTTCAAATAATGGCGGAAGAACGGAAGCTCAATCTCATCGGCAAAAAAATCGGATGTGTTCGAGCCAAACGAAATATCGCCAAGCTTGCTGCCCGGCGAGCGGCTCCAGCCGCCGTGAAACCACGGTCCCATTACCAATCGCTCATTTGTCGATGGCGATTGCGCCTCTATGGCGCGAAATGTCTTCAACGTTCCTGAAAGATCTTCGGCGTCGAACCAGCCACCGACGATCAGAACGGCGGGAGTCACGTTTTTCAGATGAGGGACGATGTTTCGTGCTTTCCAATACTCGTCATACGTGGTGTGACGCACCTGATCCACCCAATATTCATTTGGAGGATGGAAGTAGCGGGCGTTTGATTCGGCGAGCGGCCCCATGTTCAGGTAGAACTTAAAGCCATCTTTCGTGCCGAACTTGGCGGGCTTCTCTTTTTCCGGCAGTTGAGGATTATTCTGCTTATTAAAAGACAGATAAAAGTCAAAGTTTGCCGCCAGGAAAAATGCGCCGTTGTGGTAAGCGTCGTCGCCCATGTAAAGGTCCGCCATAGGCGCCTGAGGCGAGGCCGCCACTAAAGCGGGATGCGCGTGAACCATCGCTGCATCGGTATAAAAGCCGCCATATGAGATCCCATAAACGCCTACTTTTCCGTTGTTACCTGGAATGTTCTTGAGAAGCCAGTCGATGGTGTCATAGGCGTCTGTACTCTCATCGACGTCTTTGTCCGAGTTGTAGGCATCCAGAATAGGCCGGTCATCCACGAACGTTCCTTCGGACATGTAGCGGCCCCGCGCGTCCTGGTAGGCGAAGATGAACTTGTCTTCCGCGAAGTTGTCGGACGGGCCCAGGTGTTCGGGGTACTTGTTCGCGCCATACGGAGCGATTCCGTAGGGAGTGCGGGTTAATAAAATCGGATATTTACCCGATGAGTCTTTGGGAACGTAGACGGCGGTGAATAGCCGCACGCCATCGCGCATCGGAATCCGGTACTCCAGCTTTTTGTAGTGCTTCCGGACATCGAATTTGTCCGCAGCGTAGGCGCTCAAGCCCACGCACAACAACACTGTGAAGACGCAAAAGCTTCGCATGAATAAACCATAGCAATGACCAACAGCTATACTGGCAAAGAAAAGGCGAATCGAGCGGGTGCTGGATACGAACGAGCAGCTTAGACGTTTACGAAAGCGGATCGCACGTATAGACGCAAAATATTCGGACGCCCGGCAGGCCCGCAGGCAAGTACACGCGTGGCCAAGAATGCCTTCCGCGCGTTGCTTGATTGAGCAGTGGTCCGAAGGTTCTGTCATCGCGAACGAGTTCGGCGAGCACTTCCAGACGGAGCGCAGCTTTCCAGGCCACAGGCAGCACGGCTCCGCCGACATCGGCGCGCTTGCCGAACTGCCGGGAACACTTCTGAATGCCCTAGGAGAACGGGAAATCGATGTGCCTGTCGATCGTTGGGCCTTTCTCGATACTGAAACAACCGGTTTACTTGGCGACCCGGGAACTTACGCGTTTCTGATCGGTGTCGGCCGGGTTACGGCCGACGGATTCCGCGTGCGCCAGTTCTTTCTGCGCGAATATGCGGAAGAGCATAGCGCTCTCGCGGCGCTGGAGGCGCATCTTGCCGATTTCGACGTGCTAGTTACATATAACGGCAAAAGCTATGACCAGCCGTTGCTCGAAACACGCTTCCAGATCAGGCGGCATGGACATCCGTTTTCACGCTTGACCCATGTCGATCTACTGCACGGAGCGAGACGGTTATGGAAGATGCGTCTCGAAAACTGCAGGCTCATTCAACTGGAGCAGGAGATTCTCGGTTTTTGGCGCGAAGGAGATCTACCGGGTGAGCTGATCCCGTACGTCTATTTTGAATACTTACGCTCGCACGAAGCACAAAGACTTGTGCCGATTTTTCACCATAATGCGATGGACATTTTGACGCTCGCCTGTTTAACGGCCATCGTTCCCGCGGCATTCCAGGGCACCGACGCGGAGTCTCTCTCGCGCTTGGGGATACGGCGCGGCGAGGACCTGGCGAGCATCGCACGGTGGCTCCTTACGGCCGCTCAGCACGAGCAAGCGCTAGACCTCTTCAAACGCGCCGTCCGGACCACACTCCCGGATAAACTGCTGTTTCGCACGTTGTGGGATATCGCTTTGCTTGAAAAGAAGCTGGACCGTAGCGCTGCTGCCGTGGAGATATTTATGGACTTGGCCGCCTGTCGTAATGAATATCGAGCGGGTGCATTGGAGGAACTGGCGAAACACCACGAACACGAGACGCGCGATTTTGCGTCCGCTCTCCGATTCACGACCGAAGCGCTGAGCTTGGGTGAATCTCCGGCGCTACATCGCCGCAGAGAACGCCTCGAAAAGCGATTGGAAAGCCGAGCCAAGGCCAAACCGCTCAGGCGGACTTGATTTCGGTCCAGTACCGGTCCCGCAAGCGCTGCACGGGACCGGACAATGTTTTAAACCATTCACCTCTTTGCAACACATCTGCCGGAGGATAAAGAACGGTATTTTCGCGTTGCGAGGCGGACAATAGTGCTCGTGCTGCGCCATTAGCCGTCGCGGTACGCATCTCCGTGGCGATTGCTGCGGCCACGTTGGGACGTAAAAGGTAATTGATAAATTCGTACCCGAGGTCCTGGTGCTTGCTCTCCCGCAACAGACAGGCGCTGTCCGCGTATAGGGCAAAGCCTTCGGTGGGGAACGAGAACGCGAGTTTCGCGGAATTATCCATTGCCACCTGAGCTACCTGCGCCCACATTTGAGCGACCAGCACATCGCCCGCAACTACCTGGTCGCGCACTTCTTCACTGAGGTACGCGCGCAACAGCGGCTTTTGTTTTATCGCGAGATCACGCGCTGCCTTCAATTCCCGTTCATCGCCCGAGTTGATCGAGCATCCCATCCGTTTCAGGCAGGCCCCAAATACCTCGGCCGGATCATCCAGCATGGTGACGCGCCGCTGATAGGAATCCGTCCATAGATCCGCCCATGCGAGCGGCGGCCGGGATACGGATTTCGAATAGACGATACCCGTCGCGCTGTGCATATAAGGGACGCACCACGCAAGAGACGGGTCCCATTGCGGAGACTGAAAACGCTGATCGAGATTTTGAAGATTCGTAAGGCGGTTGTGATCGAGCCGTGCAAGCAAATCCAAATCCCGCATCGGCTGAACAAAGCTATTCGACGGAAAGACGACATCCCAGCCGGAATTGCCGGGCATCACTTTGGCGAGCATCTCTTCGGCGCTTCCATATGTTGCATACCGGACCTGGCAATTGAATTCGCTCTCGAAATCAGGAATGGTCGAACTGGCAATATAGTTCTCCCAGTTGTAGACATTCAGGCGGCGACGCCGGCCGGTCGTGCATCCGAGGCTTGCACCGGCTACAGACATCAAAAACAGACGCCGGTTCAACTCTTTTGCCTCGTACTCGCCCTCGTACTCGCCGTGGATACGTGTTCAAGCCGCGCCGCCACCAGGATGAGTATCCCAAGGGCCGTGGTAATGATGACGGATAACGCATTCACCTCGGGACTTACTCCAGTTCGCGCC
>DAISJE010000375.1:0-5113 GCA_036821665.1 Bryobacteraceae bacterium
CAACGGCACGGCTCTAACACCGAGGCACGCTGAACGCGCGAGCGGCAGTCGTGCCTGTCCCGCCACAGGCTATAGAAACTTCGGAAACACCGCTCTACCTGCTAACACCGGGATACCCGTGCCATAAATATTCCAGAGCCTCGGGCAAAGTCTGCTCCTTCACTGCGCGATCGGTATGCCCGGCGTTCCGCGCAAAAACAAATTGATAATGATAGCCTTTCGCGGCAAGCACTTTGGCCATGTTCTCGTTGGCGATAACCCAGTCATGCATGTTGTCGCGCATGATATTCGGGTTGAAAAGATCCTTATCGCCAACCTCCATCCAGATGCGCAACGGCTTCTTTGGAGAACTTGGGATGAGATGTTCGTGAAACTCCCACGCGCCATGCGGGATTTGAGGATTCCATGGCCACTGCTGGTTAACGAACGTACCCGAATAAGTAAGAACTCGATGATAGAGCTCCGGGTGATACCACGCCATGATGAGCGCGCAAGCGCCGCCGGAGCTACCGCCCATCGCCGCCCGGCCATCCGGATTCTTCGTTAATTTCACGTTATATTGCTTCTCGACCACGGGTAACACTTCGTTTTCCACAAACTCTGCATAGTGGCCTGACATCGTGTCGTATTCGAGGCCGCGTTCGCTTCCTTGCGCATCTCCTCCGCCGTTGCTTATCGAAATCGCGATCATCGCGGGAACGCGGTGCTCGGCAATTAAATTGTCGAGAGCGGTAAACAGCATCGGGTCCGGTCCATCCGCGCCGACAATGAATGGCGCTTCCGTGCCTGGGACGTATTGTTTCGGAACATAAACAGTTACTCGACGTGTATAGGGAGCAGGATGGCTGGTGGTCACTACCAATTTCGCGGGGTTACTAGGATCTGGTGTACCGAAAGTACCCGGCTCGCGCGCAATGCCGGGATAGAATTTGCTGCCTGCGGATTCCATCGTAAAAGTAAAGACCGCTCCGTGTGGCACGCCTGGGTCGGGAGTCATCTCCGGCGCAGCCTTATGCGTAGGGCCGATGATAAAGTTTCCGTCCGCATTTGGCGACGGATTAACTCCGTCCGGTAACTCTTTCGCACTAACATAACCGGGCGTATGCGGATCGCGTGTGGGCCGCCCTGGAATTGCAGAACTGCCGACGCTTACCGAAAAGAGTGCATGATGGGCCAGCATGAACAGCGTCCGGCCATCCGCGCCGCCAAAGACGATATCGATCGGGCGTTCCGGTACATCGATCCGGCCTATCTGCTTACCTTCGCGGTTGTAAACGAAAATTTGTCCGTTTGCGACGTACACATTGCCGCTTCGGTCCACAGCAACGCTCTCACCCCCGCGTCCGGCAAAAGGCTTGAGATCGGTCAGTGTCCCATCTGCGTTCACCAACGCGCTGTAGGTAACGTCTTCCGATTCGCTGCTCACGTATATCCGATGTCCAGGCGGTGCGCTAGTGAAACCATAGGTATCGAGATTGTCGGAAAAACGCCAGCCGGTGTAATCAGGCGGCCCCTGCTGAAAGACGCGTCCGGCGGGTAAGAAAGCAGTTCCGTCCGGTGAGACGTACTCTTTCGCTTTGGGCGTTGAGACATCCTGGGCAAACATCTCCGGCAGCGTTGCGTACTTCATTGTTTTGAAATCAAGCTGATCTTTGAATTCGCCGTTATTCCAGTAATTGACCGGTAAGATAGCCAGCGCATCGGGATGCGGCTTCGCTTCTTGTGGAGTGAGCACCGTGATCTGATCTTCCGGAGATCCGGGCCGGAAGCAATAAACCGTTCCTTGCGGACCCGCCGACGAAAGGACGAGCAGATCGCCGGTCTTATCGAAAGCCAGGTTTACCGGATCTAGTGGATTGTCCCGCTCAATAGTCAAGCCTTCGCTAGCCGACCAACCATAAATGCGCTGTTCATGGTGATCTACGAAAAAAAGCTTACCCTGCGCATCCACCGCTGCTCCGGATATGGAATAGAAACCGTCTTCCAGTTCCTGAACATGTGATCCCGGCTCCAGCACAGCGGAGGCGTCTCCTGGAGAGGGCGTTACAGGCTCCGCAGGAATATCAAGCACAGCAAACTCCCGTTCCCGCACTTCCAGATGATGCGTTATGTCCTGAATTGCATTCTCATAAGGAAACTTACTGACGCGCAAAAACGTGCCGCAGCCGTTTTCGTCGCAGGTGGCATATCCGCTCTCCGCATTCACATGAACATTGCGGAAATGAATGTTGCTCGAATTGTAAAGGCGAACCGCGGCCGGAAACGGCGCGCGAGAACGCGTCACCCGATAGCCATGGTAATTGGCAATCGTGATGTTCTTGGACGAATCGATTTCCAACGACAAGGCGTCCGGGCTTTCGCCGGCCTCTTCCTCTGTCTGCGGCGCATTTACGTCCCAGTTCTCCACGTGATCGAACTTGATCTCATTGCGCACGTGATGTTCGTTTGAAAGCTCATAGACGTGGCCGGGCGTCTTTGTATCGGAAACATAGAATCCTGCCTGCGCGAAAGTGTCCGGCGTCCATATATCGGCGAACGTGCCGCCGCCCCCGTTTGTCACCCAGAGGCTTGGATATTGTCCGTCCCAGCGCTTGTGCAGATCCGGATCGGCCGTGTGATTGTTGTTATACGGATTTGTGCCGGTTCCATGGCCGCCTAAAAAGCGCACATCGTCTATCAGCGAGCTGGCGCCCGCGCACCACAGCACGCCCACGGCACGCGGATTAATTCCTCCCGTAAAGACTCCAAAGCCGCTAAGGATGTTAGAGCCGCCTTGCGGAGCGGCAATTAGTGCGCGGGGTGATCCCACTCCTTGAAAATCCTGCGTCCCGTCGGGTAGATCGAATTGAGTCAACGTAGGATGCAGCCCGATCAGTACCGTGTCTGGCTTTAACGTGAGCGTGTTGCGGACGATGTAGTGGCCGCTCGGAAAATAAAGCACGCGATGCTTATCGATGGCGGCCTGAATCGCAGCGGTTTCGTCCGCCTTGCCGTCACCGGCTACACCCAGCGTGTGTATATTCACCCAGTCTTCCGTACGCGGCAATGGCGGAATTGCCGGCGGCAACGGTTCGGGCATGGCGCTTAGCGCTTCAGCTTCGTAAATCTGGCCGATGGAGCCCATACTGCCCTCGCCAGGAACGATGAGCCCGTAGTTAAAATTCTTAACCCGATAGACCGGCCCTTTTCCGGATATCTTTTTTCCGCTTTCACGTAACAACGCGAACGTGCGTACATCTTTTAACACCGCATTCTCGAAACCGATCTCTGTAAGCGGACTCTTCTCGTTACTAATAATGACGGCGGAGCCGGTGAGATTCTCGAACCGGCAATCTTTCACCCATAGCTCGTCGGAGTAATGCGGATCGATATCGATGCCGGTGGGCACGTTCCGGAACGTATCGTGGATAAGAGTCAATCCTGCTTCATGTTCACGGATCGCGGCCTCACGCTGGCCTTCAAATGTCGAATCAATAAGCGTGAACTGCCAGGCGGGCGAGGGCTTTTCCGTCAGAATGCCGTAACGTCCGCCGTAGAAGTGTAAATCCTCGGCCTCATTGCCGATCTGCGTGAGTGCGGCGAGCCCGGACCCGATATGAAAATCCATATGGCTGAGATACGAATGTTGCGCGACGTGAAAGCGGATCGCAATCGCCGATGGGTTCCCGTCGCCGATTTCGAAATCGATGTTGCTCATCGCCGAATAGAACGTGCCTGGATTTGCATCTGCAATGGCGTTATTGGGCGGCACGCTTCCCGGTGGCGGAAAAGGAACGCGTCTGCCGCGGCTGTATGGATCGCCGGGGCGCACGCCGGTGAACATAACCATTACTCCGATTTCGGTCTGGAAACCCGGCGTGTTATCCGCCAACACGAAGACGGGCCGCGTCGCGCCGTAGCCGAACACGCGCACGCCCGGCCATATATAGATAGTCCGCGCCAATCGGTACCGGCCCGCAGGCACAAACACAATTCCCTCGCGGGCATGGTTTTCAGCCTTATCGATCGCGGCCTGCATCGCCGCACTGTCGTCGGCTTTTCCGTCTCCATGCGCTCCAAATTCGGCTGCGGTTAGGTAAACCGCTTTAGGATCGTCAAGCCGCGTCGCTATGACGGATTGCGCAGAAACGGCGAAACAGATGCATAGCGAGAGAACAACGAAAAGCGGGCTCTTCTTTATACACGTCTTCATTGGCTGGATTCTGTTGGTTGTATATCACGAAGAACAGTGCGAGCACGGGACTCGCTCCAATTGACAATGAAAACAGGCGTCAATAATCATACCGGGCCTGAAGAAAATCGACAGCCTCCTCGGTGACGCGGTACACCAGACGATGTTCCTGCGTAACACGGCGGGACCAACAACCTGCAAGTAGATGCCGCAGTGGCTCAGGTTTGCCCAGCCCCTGAAAAGGATCGCGCATTACCGCCTCGACCAGATCCAGCACCCGAAGCGCAGTGCTCCGGTCGGATTTTACCCAGAATCGCAGATCTTCGCGGAACTCCGGTTGAAAGATAGCCGCTCGATTAGCTTTCGCTACCACCCAGCATCTCTCGCCTCAAATCCGCTACGCTTGAGGGCTTCTGTTTGCCGCGCTCCGCGCGTCCCAACGCCGTAAGCAAGCGCTTGGCATTCCGAGGCGACCGCAGCAGATGAGCTGTCTCGATGAGTCCCGCAAGTTCGCTGGCGGGAAGGAGGGCGACATCACGGGCTCCTCGCCGCCGCACTATTATCGTTTCCTGCTGGTCTACCACCTGATCGAGAACTGTGGCAAGGTTCTCACGAAGGCTTGTATATGTTGTCTCAGTAGGCATCGGAACCCTTATCTAAATTGTACAGTATTCCTGTACGGGCACTTAAGCTTTCATCGCGCCTTTGCGGATTCCAAAGGAACAGCTTCGCGTAGCCCCACGCCGATCACAACTCCACACGCCAAATTTTCCTCATTTTTTTCACAAACTTACATTCCACTTTGCCGCGCTTTCTCATTCGCACTTCCTGCAATAAAGTTGATGACGTCACGCGAACTACGCAACCAGCGCCGCGAACAGGAACGCAAGGCCAGAAAACTTGCCTATAAACAAAGTCGCGCACTAACCGCAGAAACCTGTG
>DAISJE010000376.1:0-5110 GCA_036821665.1 Bryobacteraceae bacterium
GCACAAATTATCGAGCGCGTCGGGCCGTACAGGCTGGTTGCGCGGGAACCAAGTTTCGAGACGTTGGCTCGATCCATCACGTTCCAACAACTCAGCGGCAAGGCGGCAGGTACAATCTTTGAGCGTCTAAAGAAGTCTGCCGGCCGCCGGTTCACCGCTTCGGCTTTTCTCAGGTTGACTCCTGAGGAGCTCCGGGCCTGCGGGCTGTCGAGGCAAAAAATCGCGTCTCTAACAGATCTTGCGGAGAAGGTAGCGCGCCGGGAAATAAATTTTCGGCGGCTGCTCGAACTCGAAGATGCGCAGATCATAGAGCTGCTATCGGAAGTACGCGGCGTCGGCGTCTGGACCGCGCAAATGTTTCTTATCTTTGCACTTCAGCGGCCGAACGTAATGCCGTTAGCGGATCTCGGTGTGCGCAACGCCGTCAGAATCGCGTACGCCTTGCCTGCGCTTCCGAAAGCGGCGGAGCTCGCCACTTTGGCTGAAAAATGGCATCCTTATTGTTCGGTGGCAGCTTGGTATTTATGGCGCAGTTTGGACGGGGCGGCTGAGATTTAGCCGCGGAGTCAGGCCGGATGAGATGCCGTCCCCGCTTCTGTTACGGGCGGTAACGGACGCTCCGGCTTAAAGACAACAACCCCAAGCGGCGGAATCACCAGTTCCGCAGATGCAGGCCGCCCGTGAGAGGGAACTGGAGCCGCATCTATAGCGCCGCCATTCCCCATATTGCTGCCACCAAAGATTTCGGCATCCGAGTTAAAGATCTCGCGATGCACACCCGCTTCAGGAAAACCAATCCGGTATCCTTTGTGCGGCGCCGGAGTGAAATTACAGACGAATAGGAGATAGTCCTCGCGGCGTTTAGCGCGTCGCAGGAAAGAAATGATCGAATTCTCGTGATCGTGAAAGTCGATCCACTCAAAGCCCCAGTGTTGAAAATCGACCTCATATAGAGCGGGCTCGCTCCGGTAAAGAGTATTCAAGGCGCCACAGAACGTTTTGAATTTCTGATGAATCGGAAACTGAAGCAGCCACCACTCTACTTGGGCCTGATAATTCCATTCAGCAGTTTGGCCGATTTCAGAACCCATAAACAACAGCTTTTTCCCCGGATGCCCGTACATGTAGCTCAGAAAGGCACGCGCGTTAGCAAAGCGCTGCCATTCGTCGCCGGGCATTTTGTCGAGCAAAGCGCGTTTACCATAGACGACTTCATCGTGGGAAATAGGCAGAACAAAATTTTCCGTGAAAGCGTAGATCATGCTGAACGTGATGTCGTTCTGATGGTATTTACGGTAGATCGGATCGCGTTCGAAGTATTGGAGCATGTCATGCATCCAACCCATGTTCCACTTCATCGTGAATCCCAAACCATTCAGATAAACCGGGCGCGACACTCCCGTAAAGGCGGTTGACTCTTCAGCAATTGTGACTGCGCCCGGAACTTGATGAACCAGTTCGTTGGTCTTGCGCAGGAAATCGATCGCTTCCAGATTTTCGTTCCCGCCGTAGATGTTAGGCATCCAATCGCCTGGCTTCCGCGAATAGTCGAGGTAGAGCATAGACGCGACGGCATCGACGCGCAGTCCGTCGATGTGATACTTCTTCAGCCAGAACATCGCGTTTGAAATAAGAAAAGAGCGCACCTCGTTCCGGCCGAAATTGAAGATCAGCGTGCCCCAATCGCGGTGCTCGCCAAGGCGCGGATCCTCATGCTCGTATAGCGCCGTGCCGTCGAAGAACGCAAGCCCGTGCGCATCTTTTGGAAAGTGTGCCGGGACCCAGTCCATTACCACGCCAATACCGGCCTGATGACACTGATCGATGAAATACATCAGGTCCTGCGGCGAGCCGAAACGCGAAGTAGGCGCGAAATAACCGACCACCTGATAACCCCACGAAGGAGCGAACGGATGCTCGGCAATGGGCATTAACTCAATATGCGAGTAGCCCATTTCCTTCACATAGGCCACGAGCTTTGCCGCCAGTTCCCGATAACTCAGCGGCCGGTCGTGTTCATCTTTCATCCAGGAGCCAAGATGGACTTCATAGAACGAGATAGGACGATCGAGCCAGTTGGTTTTGCCGCGCTGTTCCATCCAGCTTTGGTCATGCCATTCATATGAATCGACGTCGGCGACGAGTGAAGCAGATTTTGGCGGCGTTTCCATCAAAAAGCTGTACGGATCGGATTTCATCTGGCTGTAGCCCCGGAAGCGCGACTTCACCGAATACTTGTAAGGCACGCCGTAGCTTACTCCGGGAATGAAAATCTCCCAAACACCCCCTGTGCGCAGGCGCATGGGATGACGGCGATTGTCCCAACCGTTAAAATCTCCCACAACGCTTACGACGATTGCATTCGGCGCCCACACTGCAAAGCGGGTCCCGGCAATGCCATCAACCGTTACAACATGAGCTCCTAGCGCGTTGTAACCCTCATAGTTCGTCCCTTCCGCGAGCAGATGGAGATCGAATTCCGTGATAAGCGGAGGGAAACGGTAGACGTCCTCTTCCTCTGAAACGCCGCCTTGATGGTCAGTAATCTGAAATTTGTAGGGCCCCGGTTGGTTTGGCAGCGATGCGGTGAAGACGCCGGTAGTATGAACACGCTCCATCGGTAACAGCTTTCCGTCCAAACTGAGCGCGGCTTCCTTTGCGTGCGGGAGAAAGCCGCGGACCGTCCATTCGCTTGTCGTGTCGCTGCTGAGAGCATGCGGTCCCAAAATGGCGAACGGGTCTCCATGGTAGCCGCCGGCTATGGCTTCGAATTGTTCGTCGATCATGGCACGTTTATTATGTCAAGGGAAGTTGAATACCGATCTTCAGACTTATATTCACTCGCTCGAGAAGGCGGAGTTGCACATTCACCTGGAAGGATCCGTGCAACCGGAAACTCTTCAGGAAATCGAACCTTCACTGTCTCTGGACGAGATTCGGGCCAATATTTACTACACAGGATTCGCCGGTTTTTTGAAGGCTTACGTTTGGGTCACACGAAAACTAAGCTCGCCGCAAGCGTACGCATTGGCGACGCGCAGACTGCTTCAAAAATTACATTCGCAAAATGTTACATACGCCGAGATTACACTCTCCGCCGGCGTCATCCTTTGGAAAGAGCAGGAAATCGAGCCGATTTTTGAGGCTATTTGTGCGGAAGTTAAAGAATTCGCGAATATTCGCGTGGGTTGGATATTTGACGCTGTCCGCCAGTTCGGTGCGGCTGCAGCCGCCCAGGTGTTCGAACTCGCAAAGAAATTGAGGCACAAGGGCGTGGTCGGCATCGGAATCGGGGGCGATGAAGAACGTGGGCCTGCCGTCTGGTTCGAACATCTCTATCGCGCCGCACAGGACGCGGGACTCGGCCTGACGTGCCACGCCGGCGAGATGGCAGGTGCGGAAAGCGTTTGGCAGGCCGTACGAATCGGGGCGCAAAGAATTGGACACGGCATCCGCTCCATTGAAGACCGAGCCTTAATGGACGTTCTTCGCGCCCGGAATATACCGCTAGAGATCTGTCCATCGAGCAATGCCTGTACAGGCGCGGTCCCGAGTCTGCGGGAACATCCCTTGCGAAAACTGTGGGATGCAGGAATTCCGATTGTTTTGGGAACCGACGATCCGGCTCTGTTTCATACAAATCTGCTGCATGAATATACGCTCGCGGCAGATATTTTTGAGTTCAGTCGTGAAGAACTACGACAGTTGGCCGAGAACAGTTTCCGGTATCGCTTCGCTCAGCCCCGAGCCTGACCGACTCGCTCTTCGAGCAGTAAGCGAATCAATGCTTCAAGTTCGCGGATGCGATCGCCGAGCTGCTCGAGATCTGGCGCTTCCGTTTCGGCGCAAGCTGCCACGCGCCCATGCTCCAAAATGCCGAGCGCTTCTGAACGTGCCTGGACCACGCGGCCGGGGATACCAACTACTGTGGCTCCTTCCGGAACGGAATGCACGACAACCGAACCGGCGCCGACCTTAACATCGTCGCCAAGACTGATGTTTCCCAAAACCGACGCGCCGGTACCAATCACAACGCGATTTCCAACCGTGGGGTGCCGCTTGCCGCGTTCGTTGCCCGTTCCCCCAAGGGTGATTCCTTGGTACAACAGGACATCATCCCCAATTTCCGCGGTTTCGCCGATGACCACACCCATTCCGTGGTCGATAAACAAGCGCTTGCCGATCTTTGCGCCCGGATGTATTTCGATTCCCGTAAGCCACCGCGCAATTTGCGAAATTAGGCGGGCGACAACAAACCAGTTGTGGCGGTAGAAAAAATGGCTAACCCGGTGGATAAGAACCGCATGCAGCCCGGCGTAGCAAAGTAATACCTCGAGGCTGCTCTTGGCCGCTGGGTCTTCGCGCTCAATAGCTTGAATGTGGTCGCGCAGCGACATCGTCCCTATTGTCTCTTAGGGTTGATGCTGCTGGAAACAGATAAGGTGCTGCTTATTGGACGGCTACTGGCGGAGAGGGGGGGATTCGAACCCCCGGTAGAGGTTTAAGCCCCTACGACGGTTTAGCAAACCGCTGCTTTCGACCACTCAGCCACCTCTCCCGATCAGGTTTGCCATTGACCAAAGGCAGGCTCCGCAGCGTCGTCCCTTGCGATGTTAACATAGCGATGCACTTGCTCAACTTGTTCGATTGCTGGCAAGCGCAAATCCCTGGAGACAAATCGGTTAGCATCACTCATAGCACCATTCCAGACACCATGAACATTTCTCGTCGCGATTTGCTTTCGGCCGGAGCCGCCGCGTTCGGCGCCGGCGTTCTGATCAAACCGGCGTGCGGGTCCACCAGTAGCCGCTTTTTCCAATACGACGCGCAGGCCCGCCAGATTCTCGCGCAAATGACGCTTGCCGAGAAGATCGGGCAGATGACCCAGCCCGACAAGAATTATCTGCAGAATCCGGACGACGTCGTTACCTACAGCCTGGGCTCCGTGTTGAGCGGGGGCGATTCGGATCCTAAAACCGGAAATGACCTGATTTCCTGGACCGACATGTACGACGAATACCAGGAACGGGCGCTACATACACGTCTTCACATTCCGCTTGTATACGGTGTAGACGCCGTACACGGCCACAATAACGTTATCGGCGCAACC
>DAISJE010000377.1:0-5089 GCA_036821665.1 Bryobacteraceae bacterium
GAATGTTTCGGTGAAGCCGGCACGGCGACGGTCAAGCTCCAGTGGCCGCACACGTCTGCGAGCATAACGGACTTCGTTGGGCGCGCCCAATCAACTCTGCCGAAAGCCGCTCAATATAGGATTCCAGTACGCCCGCAGCAGATTGTCACGATGCACTTTGAAACCGCATCCACGCTTCCGGTTCCGGAACCGATCAAGCAATGGGATCCATTTGTGCCAGAAGAAAAACTGGCTGCACTACATGCGTATGATCCGAAGTTGATCGGCCATCCACCTTTTGGGAGTTAATGGCCGTTAGACTTTCCGCTATAGCTTTGCTCGCAGTGGCGGTCGCGGCTCTAACTCCCACGCGGAACCGCTCCCTCGCGGTCGCGGCTCAGTTTCAAGATCAGCAGCGAATTTTTTCGCAAACCCGTGGGCAAGCGGGTCATGCGCTCTTTCAGAATGTAACCTCCCAGGCCAAACTCAATTTCGTCAATCAGGCCAGCCACACATCGCGCAAATATCTTCCGGAAACCATGGGCGGCGGCGTCGCCATGCTGGATTACAACAACGATGGTCTTCTCGATCTTTTTTTCGTCAATGGCGCCGCGCTCCTCGATCCTATGCTCTCGGGCAAGTTGCCGGACAAGTCAGATCCCAAGTATTGGAATCGTTTGTATCGGAATAACGGCAATGGCACGTTTACCGATGTCACCGCGCAGGCTGGCGTGCAAGGCACAGGCTACGGCATGGGCGTTGCGGTTGCGGACTACGACAACGACGGCTTCGCCGATCTCTACGTCACAAATGTCGGCCGCAATATTCTTTACCACAATAACGGCAACGGAACGTTTTCCGACGTAACGGCCAGCGCCGGTGTTGGGGGAAGCGGTTGGTCGGCCGGCGCGATGTTTATCGATTACGATCGCGACGGACTTCTGGATTTGTTCGTCTCTCGCTATCTCACCTGGGACTTTTCGAAAGATATATTCTGCGGGCAGGTCAAGCCTGGATATCGTTCGTACTGCCATCCGGACCAGTTCCCGCCGATCACGCATCTGCTGTTTCACAATGAAGGGCACGGCCGGTTTCGCGATGTTTCCGAAGAAAGCGGGATCGCTCGCTATCCGGGGAAAGGCCTTGGCGTCGCCATGAATGACTATGACCACGATCACTGGCCCGACATCATCGTCGCCAATGATTCGTACCCGGAGCAACTTTTTCACAATCTCCACAACGGCAAGTTTGAGGAAGTCAGTGTACAGGCAGGCGTGGCTTATGACGAGGACGGAAATACGTTCGCGGGCATGGGGGTCGATTTTGCCGACTATGACAACGACGGCTGGCCCGACGTGTTTATCAATTCACTAGCTAAACAGAAATATGCGCTTTTTCATAATCGGGGTGGCACATTCGAGTATGTTTCCGGGCAAGCCGGAATGAGCGCGGCGACAATCAATCATTCCGGTTGGGGCGCAAAGTTCATCGATTATGATAACGACGGTCTTAAAGATATCTTCGTCGGTCAGGGACACGTGATGGACAACATTCAGCTTACGCAGCCGGATGTGCGCTTTTTAGAGACCCCGCTGCTGCTGCGGAATACGGGGAATAAGTTCATTGACGTGTCTTCAGAGGCCGGCGCAACATTCCGGCGCCGGCTTGCCGCCCGTGGTGTAGCTTTCGGCGACTTTAATAACGACGGTTTTATCGACATCGCGATCAACTGCAACGCCGAACCAGCGGTACTGCTGAAGAACAGCGGCAACGGAAATCAGTGGTTAATCGTAAACACCGTCGGAACGCGTAGCAATCGTGATGGAATCGGCGCCGAACTTCACTTGATTGCGAGCGACGGGAAACAGCAATACGGATTTGTCAGCACCGCATCCAGTTACTTGTCTGCCAGCGATAAACGCGTTTATTTTGGACTCGGCATTGCGAATAAGGTGAAGACGCTTGAGATTCGCTGGCCCAGCGGCACAACTCAGAGAATCAGCGACATTAAAACCAATCAGATCCTGACGGTGCGCGAGCCGTGAGTGATGAAACTGCACTTCCTTTTCACGCTGGTGACTATTTGGGGAGCAATCGCTCACGCACAGGATGCAGATACGGCCATTTTCGAGAGCCACACAAAGCTGACGCTGCTTTCTCAGATACAAGATCCGGAAGAGCGACAGAGTTTTTCCGCCGCGTACAACGCCAAGAGTCCAGCCGAACGGCATTCGTTTGCGGAGCGTTTCGTTCGGCGATATCCGCAATCCTGGCTACTTGCCCAGGCCTACGATGTCGCTGCGCGGTCGTCCATCGATCTTGGAAGTTATGATCGCGCTCTAAGCGAAGCGCGTTTCTCGCTTCGCTTGCTGCCGGAAAACCCGACGCTGCTGGTGCTGGTTGCCAATATGGAAGCGCAGAAGCAACTCGTCGCGCAGGCCGAGCGCGATGCCCAAGGCGCTCTGGAGTATCTGGATGAGTTTGCCGCGCCTGGCAATCGCGGCGAATCGCAGTGGAGCGGGGAACTGGCGCAACTCAAAGCATCAGCTTATTTTGCCTTGGGCCGCGCTTACGCCGTAAAAGGACTGGCGAATGGTCCGGCGGAGCCTGACGCCCTGAACCAAGCTATGCACGCGCTCGATTGCGCTACCGCCTGGAATCCCGACGATCCTGAGATTTCCTACTTGCGTGGCATCATTGGCGCAAAACTCGGACAATGGTCGAAGGCTGCCGGCGATCTCGCTTTTGCGGGTCAACACTCGGAAGCACTTCGCGCCAAGTCGCTTACCGTATTGCGGGTGATCTATAGGAAGGTTCCGCCGGACGGACAAAATTTTGACGGTTTTTTCGCGGTTCAAAAGCATCGCGATATCGATAAATCTCTTCGGGATCGCGAGGATGATTCGAAAGCGTCACGGGCAATTCTGGGTGGCTACGCCGGTCCGGAGCCCTGCAAGGAATGCCATTTGACGGAATACGCCAATTGGCAGCAGACCGGCATGGCAAAAATGTTTCGCGCTTATTCGCCGGAGAACGTTATCGCGGATTTTTCGCCGCAAGCAGCCTTTAAGAACGCAGCGGGAGAGATCGTCATCCGCATGGGGGTCGATTCGCGACCGTACTTTCAGATTCGGGACAGCGCGGGAGAATGGCACAAATTTAACGTGGACTACACCATCGGCTCGAAATGGCAGCAGGCGTATGCAACGAAAACAGGCGACGGCCGGTTTCAAGTCATTCCGATCGAATACAACGCACTGAAGAAATCGTGGGTGAACTACTGGGCAATGATCGATCCGCCCGGCAGTAAGCGCGCCGTCATTAGCGATTTCCCGCAACTCCTCGCGGCGACGAACTATCAGGAAAACTGCGCGATCTGCCACACCAGCCAGCTTCGCGCTGCAGCCGATAGTAATGAGCCACTACAGCACGCGGTTTTCAAACAGCCGGGAGTCGATTGTGAAATGTGCCATGGGCCGGCCGCTTGGCACGTTAAGCAAATGCGCGCCGGTCATAAGAACGACAAGCCAAAAATCGAACCACCGGTCGATTTTCGGCGAATCAGGAACCGGGATGGAGTGCGTATCTGCGCGCAGTGCCATCGTCAAAGCGCGGTCCGTCAATTCGGCGCCGGCAACGAAATGAACTACTCGTCAAAGACGGCGAGCTTTGTCCTGAAATCCTGGAGCAGGCAATACGATGCGTTTTCGCGCCGCGCGTTTTATAAAGACGGGCGTTTTCGTGAGACGACGTTCATTGTGGAAGCGTTCACGCGCTCGGCGTGCTACCGCCGTGGAGACGCGCAATGTGCAAGCTGCCATTCGCCTCATTTGCCCGATTTCCAGCGCAATCTCACATCTCTGAAATTTCGCGATGATTCCGACCAGATGTGCTTGCAGTGTCACAACGAATACCGCGATCGCATCGCGCAACATACGCATCACGCTGCCAATTCCGAAGCAAGCCGCTGCGTTGCATGCCACATGCCCCGCATCGTGAACGCGCTCTTATTCAAGGCGAGGTCGCATCAGATCGAAATCCCAACGGCCGATCTGACGGAACGCTTCGGCCAAGCGGAAAGCCCGAACGCCTGTCTGCTTTGCCATTCCGATCACGATGCTCAATGGGCTGAGCAACAATTACAGAAATGGTGAGCTTCAGCCGGCTTTTTGCGGTTTTTTTGACGGCGAGTTCACTCCTCCATTCCGGCACGAGCGGCTATGTTGGTTCGAAAACTTGCTTTGGCTGTCATACAAGCATTTATCGTTCTTTTCTCAAAACCGATATGGGACGTTCGATGCGCGTAGTCTCCCACATCGATCCCGCGGCATTTCCCGCGAACGCCACTGTGCCGATTGACTCCTCAGGCCGCGTGATTAGCGTGTTCCATGATCCGGCTGGCTGGCATCAGAGCGAAGCGGAGCCGGGCGTATTCAGCGAAGAGCATTCGTTGGACTATGCCGTTGGTTCGGGCGCCAACGGCGTCACGTTCCTTATTCGCCGCGGCAATTATCTGTTCCAGGCGCCTCTTTCGTTCTATTCGAAGCCCCACAAGTGGGATCTTTCACCCGGCTATGAAAGCGTGGACATCGGGTTCACGCGCGCCGTTCCCGAGGCGTGCATTGTCTGCCATAGCGGGCGCGCTCGCGCTGTGCCGAACCGCAATGGCGAATATCTCGATCCGCCTTTTGCCGAGCAGGCGATCGGATGCGAAAACTGCCACGGGCCTGGCGAGCAGCATGTGAAATCTTCGGGCCGCGGCCCGATCGTGAATCCATCCAAATTACCGAACCGGCTGGCGGAAGAGATCTGCATGAACTGCCATCAGCGCGGCGATACACGCATCCTGCAGCCGGACAAAAGCTTCGCCGATTTTCGTCCGGGCACGTGGCTCATCAATACTCTTGCGATTTTCAAAATTCCGTCTACACCCGGCGCTCAAACAAGTTCTGATCTTCTGGAACACGATGCAGCTATGAAAGCGAGCAAGTGTTTCCGCGCGAGTGGTGGAAAACTAAGCTGCTTTACCTGCCACGATCCGCACATCCAACCGCGCGGCTCTGAAGCCGTTTCGTATTACCGAAACAAATGCTTCGCGTGTCATACGGAC
>DAISJE010000378.1:0-5070 GCA_036821665.1 Bryobacteraceae bacterium
CCCCAATTTTGATCGTGACGAGACAATCGCATCGTGCGTTTATGCGGCGCCGCGACGCCTTATTTCAATGTTCAAGCGCTTAATCTTCTGGTTTAGGGTCGATAGTGGGATACGGAGCGTTTCGGCCGCTTCCGTTTGGCTGTAGTTCACTTTTTCGAGCGCCTCAATAATTTTCCGCCTCTCAAAATCCGCCACAATCTCAAAGAGCGATGCGTCGGCAGCCACCGCGCCGTTGTGATCGCGCGAAATGTGCATGCCGCTGACCTGTTGCAAGTGGTCTGGCAACACATGGGCGGGAACGGAAACCGACGTGGTCAGCACTACCGCTCGCTCGACAACATTTTCCAGTTCACGCACGTTGCCGGGCCAGTTATGTTCCATCAAAATCTGCACGGCCTCCGGTTCGAAGCTGAGTACCGAGCGGCCTTCACTGTTTAGAAACTTTTCGTTTTCGCGGCAATAGCGTGTAAAGAAATAATCGATCAATAGCGGAATATCATCTTTACGCTCCCGCAAAGGCGCGAGGTTTAAATTGATGACATTCAGCCGGTAATAAAGATCTTCGCGGAATTTACCGTCTTCTACCTGCCGTTTCAAATCGGAGTTGGTGGCCGCGATAATTCGTACATCGACACGAACGGTTTCGTTTGAGCCAAGGGGCATGAACTCCCGGTCCTGGAGCACACGAAGAAGCTTTACCTGAATTTCCGGTGTGATGGTTCCAATCTCATCGAAAAAAATCGTGCCCCGGTCGGCCGTTTCGAAAAGCCCTTTGCGATTTGCAACCGCGCCCGTAAACGATCCCTTCACATGGCCGAATAGGATGGATTCCAACAGTTCGGTCGGCAGGGAGCCGCTATTGACAGGAACAAACAACTGGTCCGCACGCGCCGAATGGGCATGAATGGCTTTGGCAATCAGCTCCTTGCCGGTGCCGGTCTCGCCTGTTATTAAAATGGTTGCGCGGCTTGGCGCTACTTGCGCCACCTGATCGAGCAACCGAACCATCCGTTCGCTCTTGCCGATGATATTGGGGAACGCATAGCGCTGATTGAGAGCGCGCTTGAGCTGAGTATTTTCCCGTTCGAGGTGGCCCTTCGAGATCATCCGGTCGATCTCGATCAGAAGCTTTTCGTTGTCCCAAGGTTTGGCGAAGTAATCGTTCGCACCGGATTTCAGAGCGCGCACCGCAACTTCGACCGAGCCGTAGGCGGTCAACATGAAAACCGGGGTCTCGATGTCGCGCACGCGGATGTCGGCGAGCACTTCCATGCCCGACCGGTCGGGCATCATCAGATCGAGCAGGATCAAATCGTAATTGCCCGATTCGAATTTTTGCAGGCCGGAGGCCGCATTCTCGGCCAAATCGACGGCGTAATTCTCGCCGGTTAATAGCAGCTCGAGACTCTCGCGAATGTCCGCTTCATCATCGATGACGAGTATTCGCCTCCGTTCCGGAGCGCCGAGACGATCAGCAGGCAGGTCTTGATTATTAAAAGCCACTACAGATGGTTGTAGCAGACGGGGCGGGCAGTGAACTGCCCGCCAGCACGATGAATCGTGCGCCACAAATGTCCAAAAGCAGTTCAGTGAGGTGTGGAGGGAGGGGATTCGGGGGGATCGAAATCGGAATCGGGGCGGAGCGGATGATTCAGGACCAGCTTTGAAAGATAACGGCGCGGTAACCGAACAAGCTCGTGCAAAGCTTCAATTCTTTCAGCGCTGAGCTCCGGATCGGCTTTGAGCATTTTGTGAGTGTCTTCGCGAAGCTTGTTCGCGCGCTCATGCGCGCGGCGGCACTCATTGTAGTACTGCTGGTAAGTGGCCGCAGCACGATTGAAAGCGCGCTCGCGAGTGGTCAGATAGCGCTGAAAGCGCTCCAGGAGCTTTACCTCATCGGGACTCCAGAAAAGGAAGTCCGGCTGGAGGTCGTACAGATGTTGGCGGGTTTCGTTGTATTCGCGTAAAGCGCGGCGATGAAACCATTCGGCGACGGCGGCCTGTTCGGCGTAGGTAATGAGCAGCGGTTCGTCAAACAGGCAATCGCCCAGCCATTTTTCTTTGACTTCCTCGAATTCAGCGGCGTCTTCGTTGGGGAGAATCAGTTTTTGCGAGCAGAGACCATGCTTGAGGGAGTTCTGGCTGGAACGCTCCTTGCCCTCCGGACTGGTGGGACCAGTGGAGCCGTTAGGATTTTTGTTTTCGGAGGCGGCCATCGAGAGCTTTCGTACAGAATGATGGCGCATGGAAAGATGAAGAACGCGGATTGAGGAGAGGCAAAGTGCTGATTCAGAGAGAGAAGGGAAATTTTGGAAATTTGTGATGAGCGGCCGCAAGCGGCATCCCACTCTGCGGGGCTGAAGCCGCAAAGCGGCATCCCACTCTGCGGGGCTGAAGCCCCGCGCGGGCTCAAGCCCGCCCCCCAATAAGCTTTGCGAAACGAAGTCTCGAGAGGGGTTAAGCCGGCCTGTATATCTGATAAACGAGCAACAGAACCAGCAGAAGTATAAGGACAACTGCGCTCTTCCGGCCTGATTTGGCTTCCCGTTTTAGCCAACCGGCAGGCGCCTTCACGCTTAAGAAAGTTCCCGTTAGCGGTGGGAACAACATCCGGATACCGGAGGACAACAACGAACCCGCGGCGCATCCGTAAAGCAGGATCCAGCGCGGAATGGCCACACCGGTTGTATCGATCCGCAAGAGTTCCTGCGATGCAAGCGCCAACACAAGGCCGAGCAGCGGAGCCCTAACAACATTCAGGGAGGGTTGCCGCATCGGATTCGCATAGGTGTCGTCCAATACCAAACCGATAACCGCCATTGCGACCGGGATGGCCAGGCGGGAGAAACTCCAGCGTTCGCGCAGAAAGATGCCGTTTTGGACCCAGTTAGATTCAAACCAGGCTGCACCTAAAAACGAAATATACAGAGCACAAATCTGGGTTAAAAGGACTTGTGGATCTGTTACGCGGCGCATTCGACTCGCCACGACCAGCGGAACGGTATTCAAAGCATCGACGACGTATTGGAGCGAGGATTCGAAGCGCTCATGAAGATCGCCAACGATCTCTTCGCGGCAAGCAGGCGGAACAAGCAGCGAGACGATAGCTTCAACGATTTTGGACGGACCGCCGGGCATCAACCCATCTCCTTCCTCCATCGTTTTCCCCACTGCTTGGCCCATTCCTTACCCCAAACTTCCGCGATAACTTCCCAGATTCGCTTCGCGGTGAGGGCCGATTCCTCGAGCGCCTGTTCACCAAGAGCTTCGATCCGGTAATACCGCTTGGCGCGGCCGCCACGCTCCGGGGTGGGGTCGGACAACCATGAAGCGATGAGACCCTTGTCCTCCAGCCGGTCGAGTGTGATGTACACGGCCCCGAGAGAAACGATCCTGGCTCCAGCCAGTTCCTGGACTTTGGAATGAATCGTTACACCATAAGCGTTCTCATGCAAGGAGAGAATGGAGGTAAGAACGAGTTGTTCAAATTGGCCAAGTGAATCGGGCTTCGCCATTTGTCCAACAGTGTATATTAAAGTCTTTTAGGAGCAGGAAGTTCGTGACCAATCTGCAGTTTCTGACGACACTTGCGGCCGCGGCCGACGGCAAATTAAATAAGCGCGTTGCGCTGATTTTATACAACGACAGTCTAAGAGTTGAGGCAGTTGGAGTTCATACCGGGGACGGCGGCTATCAAACCGCGATTGTCAACGCCGTTCAGAACCTGAACAAGAACCTGGATAGTTTCTACGTGGTTGCCACATACCAGCCCACTCCCATGTGCGAAGGGATGTGTAAGGGCCGCGTACTCAGTGGAATGACTTTCGTGACCGGCGGGCGGATCGGGACGCCTACCGACAACCCGGCCATCGCGTCTTCCACGCTCAGAATCGGCAAAGCGGACAACTCTCCTCTCGAAACCGCTCCGGCATTATCAGGGGCGGTGGCCTGGTTCGATGGACTGGATACCCGGAATCTGACGGAAGTGGCGGGGAATGCCGTCGCTTCGCTACGCCGGGTTCTTCGCGATGGAACAGCCGTCTACTCGAGCCGCTACATGCCGGACAACATACGCGACCTCTACACACTGACGCCCACCGTTCCTCCGGTGATATTGCAGCAGGATGAGGAGGAGCAGATTTACATGCGGCTCGCTTATGCGCTGGTGGGCCAAAGCTGGACGGAGCTGACCGCGTGGACTCCCGGCACGAACAAGGACCAGGAGATGGGCGGCACAAATATCGGAGCCGTAACGGTCTATCAAGGGAAGATTATTGCGTGGGGACTGAACTCACTGGCGCAAAACAAAACGTATCATGCGGAAACCGTTATGCTTGGCGCATACCTGGCAAAGAATAATGTTTCCGCGATGCCATCCGGCGTCCATATCTACACGACGCTGCAGCCGTGTCGAATGTGCGCCGGATTCATTGTGCGAGTATGTCCGAACGCGCGCGTATATTACGGCCTGAGAGATCAGCAGCTTTCAACCATTCTGACGGCCGGCGCGACCAATGGATGTAAGGAAGTAGCGGTTACAACAAAATTCAAGAGCATCAACGAGCAGCAGGGCCGCCTTAACAGCCTGGGCGGCACTCAAACGCCCCAATTTTTGGCACAAAAGAGCGAATCGAATACCTTTGTTCAATACGGGCAAGCGATTCTCAACCGACGCACCGATGTTATTAAGCAAATAGACGCCCTCGAAAAGGAACTCGCAAAGCTCGGCGCGGCGCCTACGGGTCCTCCTAAGCCGGTGAACTGGGCGAAGGCAGCGGACCCGACTACTCCGGAAGCGAAGCGCAAGGCTCTCACGGCGAGTATCGCCGGTCTCGATAAGACTTTGAAAGCCTTGGAGCAATGTATAGGATTGCTGAAAATCGTCGGTGAGCAGGGATTAACAACCACATACGGCTGGAGTGTGCTGGAGGCTTTGTTCCCGCAGTTGAAGGCGTCTTGATTCTGGAAGGGAAAAATTGGGGACACGCCTGCTGATCGGACACCGCCGCAATTCGGATTCTAGCCCGGAGTGTCCCCGATTTTTCAGGCGCTGCTCCACGTTTAAGTGGG
>DAISJE010000379.1:0-5061 GCA_036821665.1 Bryobacteraceae bacterium
CGTTTTGCACATTGCATGCGTGAACACGGTATAGCAAAGAAACTTCGGAAACAGACACGCTAGAGCGTCTTGCTCACTTGCCCTTAGCCACCGGAGCCGGCTTTAGGGTGAACCGGCTGTCGTCCTCCGGAGTATTGAGTTCAATTTTGTCGAATTCCAAACGGACGGGTGATTCGGAGTCGCCCGCGTCCGAAACGATCGTAAAAGGAAACGGAATATTGTTCACTCGGCGGAAATCCCGGTAGAACTGACGAAACCCGCCACCTTGTTGGTTTTTTCCGGGCGCCTGTTCGCGCAGCAATACCATGTATCCGGTGCTTTCGATGTAGTAATACTCGACTCGCCCCTCTTTCAGCGTCACTTTTAACTTCCATACCAGGGAAGAGCCTAACATTTCTTTATCTACGATCTCTATCTGAGTCTTCTTTTTGTCGTAGTCGAGGAATGGTCCGTCGATGTCAGCTTCACCAATCAACTCTTTGGTTTCGCTTTCTGTTGTTTTCTGTGGCGTGGTTTGGCCGGCCGAGCTGATTTTCCATCCGGTGCTGCCGTCGTAGGCTTTTATCAAATTATCGTCGCCGAGCTTGATCTCCAGCCGTACCTTATTGGGCCGTTTCACTTCCATGACGAATGATCCCGCCTCCTTCTCCTCAGTAAAGACGCGGCCGGTCATTCGTTCCGTTTGGATCGATTGCATCCTGGCTCTACCACCCCTGGCAAATACGATGCGATCCGCAAGGTCCGCAACGCTTTCTGTATAGACAGCGGCTGAAGCAACGCCGCAAGCGGCAATCCAAATCAGAACAGCTTTCACTACGAAGTTCGTACCCTTGCTCGGACAACCGGCGCTTAGGAGTTTTCTGAGGTCTGGAATAGAAACTAACCCGGCCTTACCGGAACTTCTCTATGACGCGCTTTTCCCATTCCGACACCACCTATGGGCCAAAAAATAAAAAAATCGAAGAGAGTAGCTGTTCCAGGAGGAACGAATCTTAACTCCCATGTCATTCGGGATCTTGAACGGCGCTTTCAGGAGGGAAAGACCCTCGAACTGGCCAAAGATTTCGCGGCAGCAGAAAAGATCTACCGGGAGATCGTCGCGTCCTTCGAGCGAAACCATTTCAATGCAGCCACGCCCAATGCCGCCCTCGGCTATGTTCTGCTCAATCAGAAGAAATTCGAAGATGCCGAACTCGTTCTGCGCCGCAGCGTAAAGTTAAATCCGGATCTTCTTGAGGCATGTGCGAATTTGGCGGCTGTTTACCGTTTCACGGAGCGCTGGCGACTTTGCATTACAGCCAGCAAAATGGCGCTGAAGATTGAGCCGAAGCATGTCGAGTCCTTGTTGAATTTGGCAGAGGCTCAGAAGGAAACTCGCCAATACGGGCTCTCGGTTCAGAATTTCCTCCTGGCTCTGTCGCTTGATAACAACAGCATTGAGGCGCGGAAAGGGCTGGCTGCCAACTACGTTTCCCTGGGCGAGACATCGGTTTGCCTCCCCATGTTTCGGAAGATCCTCGAAGCGGATCCCCAGATGTGGCCAATTAAGTCATACATGCTTTTCGCCATGCAATATGAGCCAACGCTATCGAATGAGGAGGTGCTCGATGAGCATCTGGCGTACGGCAAAATCACACGCGAGAAGATCGGTCCGCCGCATAGCGCATTCGCCAATGCCGCTCCTAAAGGACGCCGGCTAAAAATCGGCTATATATCGAGCGATTTCAAAGAGCATGTGGTCATGCGGTTCGTTGAGCAAGTCTTCGCAGGGCATGATCGGAGCCGCTTCGAGGTTGTACTGATCTCGACCAGCCACAAAGAGGATAAGAATACCGGACGCATTCGCGGTCATGCGGATCATTGGATCGACATCAGTGAAGTCGAGGACCAGAGGGCCGCGGCCATAGTTCGCGAGCATCAATTAGATATCGTCGTCGATTTGGCCGGACATAGTGGCGTTTCGCGCTTGCCGCTTTTAGCCAGGCGCTTAGCTCCGGTCCAGATAATCTGGTGCGGATATTCCGGCACCTCGGGCATCGAAGCCATGGACTACATCATTGTGGATGACGTTCTTGCACCGCCGGGAGAAAAGACGTACTTCTCCGAGGCCCCGCTTCGCATGCCGGCTTCATACGTTTGCTTTACTCCCCCTAAAGCCCTGGAAGTCGGGCCGCTCCCGTTCGAACGAAATGGATTCATCACGTTCGGCTGCATGAACAATCCCTCTAAGATCAACAAATATGTGGTCGGATGGTGGGCAGAGATTCTGAAGGCAGTTCCGGATTCCAAACTGCTGATGAGATACGCGCTGTTTGTAGACCCTCTGGTTCGCGAGCGAATCGCGAAAATGTTTCGCGCGTATGACGTGGACGATCGCCGCTACCAAATGCTCGAAGGCAAGGCCGAATTCATGAGCGTGTATCAGGACGTAGATATTGCTTTGGACACGTTTCCCTACAACGGAACCACGACCACTTGCGAAGCTCTGTGGATGGGCGTTCCGGTAATTGCACTTCGCGGAGACCGTTTCGTTTCGCGGGTGGGTGCATCTCTACTGACTTATACAGGGCTGAAAGATCTAATAACGGAATCTCCTCAGCAGTATATAGAGCTGGCCGTACAACTGGCGCACAATCCTACCCAGGTGGGAGAACTCCGGCAACAACTGCGCGGGCACTTACCAAGCACGCCAGTGTTTAATCCAAAAGCCTTTGTGAAGGGGTTGGAAGCACGGTATCTCGAAATATTTACTAAGTGGCATCAACAAAGCTCGCGATATATTCCTGACAAATTAGCGGTCTAGCTTTAGGACTTCCAGCATAAAGGGGCTCGTGAGAGGTATCGAAACGAATACCACTACTCACCAGAAAGCCCTTTCACCGTATGCCACTACCCAAGCGCATTATGCTTTTTCCCGGTAATACTATGCCGTTCCGGGGCGGTACATACCAAATCGACTGCCCGCCCGCTCGGCCTATTGTGGAGGCTGCCTAATGTCCGTATCGTCTCGCGAAGGAATCCGGACTATTGCAGGTTGTCGTGCTTGCGGGAACCGCGAGCTAGTTTCGGTCATGGATTTAGGCCGGCAAACGCTAACCGGCCGCTTTCAGAAACCAGGCGATCCCGACCTTCCCGCCGGTCCGCTCGAATTGGTATTGTGCCACGGCGTGCCGGGCGAGTGCTGCGGATTGCTCCAATTGCGGCATAGCTGCGATCCCGGGGAGATGTTCGGTGAAACGTACGGCTACCGTTCCTCCATGAATGCAACCATGATCGATCATCTGCGCCGCAAAACCAAACGCCTCTTAGCGTTTACAGGAGCCGGCCGCGGTGATCGCGTTCTGGATATCGGCTGTAATGATGGAACTCTGTTACGCTCCTATGAAAATACTTTTGTAGACCGGTTTGGAATCGATCCGTCGAGCAGCCGCTTCGCCTCCGAATATCCGTCCGATGTGACACTTCTCATCGATTTTTTTTCTGCGGATAAGCTGCGCTCATATGCCGGAACGGGATTTAAGATCATCACGTCATTGGCAATGTTCTACGACGTTGAAACCCCGCTGCAGTTCATGTCGGAGATTCGCTCGGTGCTTGCACCCGATGGCGTGTGGGAATTTGAGCAGAGCTATATGCCCGACATGCTCGACAGGCTTTCCTATGACACCATCTGCCACGAACACCTTACTTACTATGGAATGCGCCAGATCGTTTGGATGGCGGAGCGGGCCGGCTTAAAAGTTCTGGATGTTGAGCTTAACTCTATAAACGGCGGTAGCTTTTCCATTCTCGCCGCGCGGCGTGACTCGTCATATAGGCCGAACACGACAAAGATTGACGCGCTTTTAACGCGTGAACTTGCCTCAAATCTTCAAGATCCATCTCCCTTTCTAACATTCGCGCGACAAGCAGCGGAGCACCGCGAGGAAGTGCGGAGCCTCTTCGATACATTCAGGCATCGCGGCCAGACGATACTCGGCTATGGAGCTTCGACCAAGGGAAATGTGATGCTTCAATACTGGGGGTTAACCTCTTCAGATTTGCCGGCGATTGCAGAAAAGCATCCGGGAAAATTCGGGTTATTGACGCCAGGAACCAAGATTCCGATCATCTCTGAAAGTGACGCGCGCAGCCAGCGCCCGGCGGCATTTCTAGTGTTGCCGTGGCATTTTAAATCGGAAATAGTCAAACGCGAGTCGGACTATCTAAACAACGGGGGATTACTGCTGTTTCCGTTGCCGGAGCTACATAGCTTCTACCATACGTCGGCCCGGCAGCCCGAATTTGCGGTGAGTCAATGACCGTAACTGAGGCCGTTCCGGATCTGCACCAGAGGCTCGGCGCCGAACTTGCAAAAGCGGCAACGGCAACAGTGAACGCCTTGCGCCCCGGCGCGGGCACCATAGACTTCGCAAAAATTCGCGCACTGCGCCTTGAACTGGCATCGCTTTGCCTGGAGATCCCACAGGAGTCTCTTGAAGCTGCGTGGGCTCCCCTAAAGGAATTGCGCACGGCCATCACGAATGCGGCGTTGCTGGATACGCCAAGAACAGCTAGCGAGAACAACTTATTGGATCGCGTCCGCAATATCATGAGCCACGGCGGTTTTGGTAATCCGGCCACTAGCGCCGTAATCGCAGGCATGCTCCTGGCGAATGCCTATGAGCTGCCGCTATTGACTGATTTTGAACATTGCCCAATCTGGCTCCTCGACGGCTATCTGGAATTTCTATTCGAGAGCCCCAATATTTTCCAGCGCTCGGGTGATGTTGCACGTTATGGCGAGTTCCTCGAAGCCTTACTGGCTGGGATTCGGTCCCTAGTGGCGCAAAGTGGAATTTCACCCTTGCAAGGACATATTCTGATCCGCTTTCTGCAGTGGAGCAATTTCGTTCAAGCGAATTTTCTCGATCACAACGTTCGAGATTTGTTTGCCCTTCGAGGCCGCCTTCTCGAAACTGCTTTGGGCGTTGCAGGGTATCAGCTCGCACACGTTTTCCAGCGTCGTACCAGCATGCCGGACCGGATCAGGCTCGGCATTTTGACGGAAGGATTCGCCCC
>DAISJE010000380.1:0-5051 GCA_036821665.1 Bryobacteraceae bacterium
GTCGACGACATTCACATTAACAGCAAGCTGACGCTCGGGGAAGATGTAGCGGATCTAGGCGGCACGTTGCTGGCGTATATTGCGTGGAAACACGCCACTACCGGCCAGGATCTTAAACCTATCGACGGCCTGACGCCCGACCAGCGGTTCTTTGTAGGAATGGCGCAATGGGCATGCGGCGATCAGCGCCCGGAAAGCAAGCGCCTGGATGCCATTACGGATCCTCATTCGCCAGACGAATTCCGTATTAATGGTGTGGTGGCGAATCTTCCACAGTTTGGCGAGGCGTTTGGCTGCAAAGCGGGGCAGCCGATGATGCGGGTGCATGCGTGCCGGGTGTGGTGAGCAAGCAAGTGGCGCACGATTTTATCGTGCCGGCGGGCAGTTCAGTGCCCGCGTTAGCGGTAGCGGCGGCTAAAGCCGGCCGCCAGCGCGCTTACGCGCGCGCCACAAAACTCTCTATTTTTTTCGTTACAGGATCAATCATAAAGGCTTCCGGCGTGTTGGCGGTTGTGTCGTAAACAATGAAGGTGGGTTGCGTGTCCTGCCACTTGCCTGGAAATTTCGCGCCCATGATCGGGCCTGGGTTGATAAGGAGGCATTCGTTCTCGCGGCCAATCTCAAAGATGTGATTGTGCCCGAAGCAAACTACATCGTATTGACCTGATTTCGCCAGCGGCTTCGCGATGTAGTCGAAATGATTCACGGCAAAGCGCTTGCCGTCCAGCTCCGTCTGAAGTAATTCGCCATACAAGTGAATACGCGCATTGGCGGCGGCTTTCAGCGTGATGCGGTACAGATCCGCATCGTTGTTCCCGAAAACGATGTGCACGTCTTTAGGAAATTTGGCTAATTCATCAATCACAAACGGCGAGCACAAATCACCGCAGCAAATAAGCGCGTCCGCATCCTGCACATGATGTATCGCGGCGGCAAGATTCCATAGATTATCGTGAATGTCGGAAAGGATTGCAATGCGCATCGCTTATTCGTAGAAGTTACGGTTCCAGGCGTGGCGCTTGAGAATGGCGAGCGCCTTCGCGTCCAATGGGCCGGCAGAGGCCGCCCGGGCGTTACTTTCCACGGTGGCGACGCGCCGCATGCCCGGAATTACGCTGGTTACGGCCTTGTTGGACAGACAGAAACGAATGGCGATCTGGGGCAGGGTCCCCGGCAGGTCCTTCAAGTCTTCTTTCAGCGCGTTTACATGCTCAACAACTTGCCGCTTGCGATCGCCGCGGAAATAATCTTCACGAAACTCGCCTGGTTCGAACTTCGTGTCTTCGGTAATCGTTCCGGTCAAGCCGCCTTCATCTAGCGGGACGCGCGCCAGGATGCCGACTTGCATCTTCTGGCAGAGAGGAAAGAGATTCTTCTCGGCAGCCTGATCGAAGATGTTGTAGATCACCTGCACGGAGTTGAACAACCCGGTTTTCACAGCCTCCAATGCGGAATCGGGATCGTGTTCACTGGCTGAGATGCCGAAAAAACGCACCTTGCCGCTTTGACGGAGATCTTCGACAGCGCGTCGCCATTCTTCGGTTCGGGTCCAGGCATCGGTCCAAACGTGAAATTGCTGCAGATAAATCTGTTCGACGCGCAGATTTCGGAGGCTCTGCTCCGTGCATTGGACGATGTAGTCGTTTGGAAATACCTCGGTGATGGGAGTGGATGGCGAGGCAGGCCAAATGCCGTTCTTCGGAGGGATCTTGGTCGCGACGTATATTTTTTGAAAACTATCCCTTACCACACGGCCCACAAGCTGCTCGCTATGCCCGTCGCCATAGGCTAGTGCCGTATCCACAAAATTGACACCCAGCTCGAAGGAGCGCTTCAGTGCCCGGGTGGCGTCGTTATCATTTCCGCCTTGCCACTGCTTACCGCCTATGCCCCAAGCGCCATAGCCGATCTCGCTCACCTCTGCTTCAGTGGTGCCAAGTTTGCGATATTGCATCTTTTAGTTGTAGCGTGTCGAGGATCGCGGCATGTGGGCGAGGCGTGCCTCACCCCTACAAAAATCGCGTGACGTGCGCCACCAAAACAGAAAGGCCGTCGATGGTTTACCACCACCGACGGCCCAATATGCTGGTTTGTACTTTTACGGACGGGCGACGTTCTCAGCTTGCAGGCCCTTTGGCCCGCGTTTGACTTCGAACTCCACCTCCGCGCCCTCCTCAAGCGTCCGATATCCGTTCATCTGGATGGCCGAGAAATGCACGAATACATCATCGCCGTTTGAGCGTTGGATAAATCCATAACCCTTTGCGGCGTTAAACCATTTCACTACACCTTTTTCTCTCACTACGAATCTCCTGTTATTGATGCGAGATGAATGCCCGTTTACCCAAAACGGCAGATCGCAGAGAGCGGAGCCCTCCGTTAATCATTTGGGCTCGCAGGAATACAACCAGCTTGCATCTAAAAATCTGCATTGAAGTGTAGCAGATCAGACCTGTTTGTATCAAGCAAAATGTTGAAAGCAGGGACTTAAGCGCGAGATAGCGGGGGTCCTAGTACTCACTTCAAGGCGGACTAGCCGTTCGACGTTACGTGGCTGTTGGATGCCTGAGCCGGGCTTAACTTCGCGCTCGCCGCATCGCGCAACGTAAGCGGCGATGGAATTGTGAGAAGCCTGCGAGAGAGCTTTACCAATCCGCGCCGTTCGAGCTGGTTCAGAGTCGTGGAAGTGGTCTCGCGTGTTGCGCCGATCAGGTCTGCCAGCTCCAACTGGGTGATGGGCAGTTGATAACCCTCCCCATCTTCGCTAAGCTTCACCAATTTCGAGAGCTCTGCCAGATAATGCAAAATCCGGTATTCCACATCATGAAGGCAAAGAAGCTCAACTTTCTGAGCCAGGGCAAGCTTTCTCTGCAGCACATAATCAAGAAACGCGCCGGCGAGCTCGGGGTTATTTCCAAACGCGCGCAACAGTGTTTCCCGGGGGATCCGGTAAACGCTTGCTTGCGTGAGCACTTCAGCTTCCGTGTAGTAGGTCTGAGCGCCCTCGCAGAGAACCTCCTCGCCAATAATATGGCCTGCTCCACAAACAGCGAGAATGATGCGCCCTCCGGCGCCGTTTGTGCGCGTAAGCTTGATCAAGCCGTCGTCGATGTAATAGACGGAATCGGCAACTTGATCTTGCGAGAAAAGGGCAGTCGAACGACGAAGCGCAGTAAGACGACTTACATCCGGTGCGGATAAAAGAAAGCTTCGCGCGGCAGTTGCAAGAGAGGTCACAGTGTTCTCCTCAAGGGATGTCATTGATTATAGGAAGTTATACATTCGATGGACAGGGAAAAATTCCAGGTTTTTGCATTTACACGGAGAAATCCTAGCTTGTGCAATTGACCTTACGGATCTTGTTCGAGAAGGTGTTAGCCGAGCTAAACAGCGTAGCTAAATCGCCGGTACCGATGGAGTTCCGGAGTTCGGCAAGGGCGCGCGAGAATTCATCGATTGCGTAATGAATGGCCTCCTTGTTGGTCGCAAGGATACTCGACCAAAGTTCAGGAGTACTAAGGGCCAATCGGGTCATATCCATCAAGCCTTGGCCGAAGACCACGTCCACTTTTGTATCGCCGTGCGTCGCAAGCGTATGCGCCAGCGCTGTCGATAGAAGCTGGGGAAGATGAGACGTCAGTGCCACCGTCCTATCGTGCTCTTCCGGCAACATATCCATTAATTCGACGCCTAGCTGCACGAGCCAGGAACGGAAAGTAGTGGACTGAGGCGTTTCCGGGTAGGCGGGGGTCAGTACATAGGGACGTTGTCGGAAAAGGTTCGCGTCGGCAAACTCAACACCACGTTGTTCCTTACCTGCCAGCGGATGGCCGCCCAGGAATTGTCCTGCTGGAAGGAAATCGCCGGCTTTGCGGACGATTTGCGTCTTCGTGCTCCCGGCGTCGGTGATCAAGCAATCGCGACCGATAAAGGGCGCCAACTGCTCGATGGTCCGAAGAATGCGATCTACCGGTTGCGCAAGGTAAATAAGATCGGCCCACTGCGCAGCCTCTTCCAACGAGGCGCCGCGAGAAATAACGTTGCGCGCCAGTGCCGCTCGAATTGCTTCAGGGGAACTGACTCCAACAATTTCGCCTTCAAATCCGGCTTTCCGAAGAGCTAATCCAAAAGAGCCTCCGATGAGGCCCACTCCAAAGATGGCAACTTTATGCATGCGGATGGAAGCGTTATGCCGCGCGTCCCATCGCGGCGGCAATGGCGCGCACCTGCCGCATCAATTCGGAAAATTGATCCGGACGGAGTGTTTGCGCGCCGTCGCTCAAAGCGTGGTCGGGATCGGGATGAACCTCGACAAGAAGACCATCGGCTCCGGCGGCAATCGCGGCTCTGGCCATTGGAACAACGTAGTCACGCTTCCCGGTACCATGCGAGGGATCGGCAATCACGGGTAAATGAGTTAAGCGGCGCAAGACCGGAATTGCGGCGATATCCATGGTGTTACGCGTGCTTGTTTCGAAAGTTCGGATGCCTCGCTCGCACAAAATCACTTCGTAGTTTCCACCCGAGAGGATGTATTCGGCGGAGAGCAGGAGTTCTTCTATAGTGGCTGCGATGCCGCGTTTCAAAAGAACAGGCTTGCGGATGTTCCCCAATTCCCGAAGCAGATTAAAGTTCTGCATATTGCGGGCGCCGACCTGCAGGATATCGGCATAGCGAGCGAGAAGCGGAATCTGAACAACGTCCATGACTTCGCTGACAACCAGCAAGCCATTCCGGTCGGCAGCCGCGCGCAGGATCTGCAAACCTTTTTCTCCGAGACCCTGAAAACTGTAAGGCGAACTGCGAGGTTTAAAAGCTCCGCCGCGAATGATCTGCGCTCCCGTTGCGGCAACCAGCACCGCCGAAGCTTCCATCTGCTCTTCGGTTTCCACACTGCAAGGACCGGCCATCGCGACAACCTTCGCTCCGCCGATTTCGACATCGCCGATGCGGATGACGGTGCCGTTCGGCCTGAAATGACGGCTGGCCATCTTATACGGCGAAACGATGCGATGTGCTTCCTTTACTCCAGCCATCACCTCGAAAGCCGC
>DAISJE010000381.1:0-5042 GCA_036821665.1 Bryobacteraceae bacterium
TGATGAAGGAGATTTGTGCCCAATGTCTTCAGATGCACAAGGATCCCGTGACAGGCAAGGAAACCGTCGTGTTTTCCTGTTTTAATCAGGATCAGCCGTTGGATCAGGTCGAATTCGGTAGCCTGCGTTCACGTCTGTCACAGAACGGAGCGCAGGAAAAGCTCACCAAGCTTTGGGTCGATCATTGTCTGCGCAGTATCGGAGTGCGGCCGGAACTGGTGGCGGGGTAGGCGTTCTGCGGCGGCAACCGTCGAGTCGAAACACGTCCGGTACATGCGAGCCAACCAGCTTTTAAAAATGCTTTCTAAGGGACACGGGAATCGTCGCGAAATACTTAGATGCCTGTCGAGACTTCGCACTAAGGAGCCAATGGCCAACATTTTGAGAACTATCGTCTCGTCTACGCTTGGCGGGCTGGTTTCAAAATAAGCTTCTAAGAATGCGTTTGTAAGGCCTCGGCAAATCCGCGCCGATCGAAGGCCGAACGTGGGCAGCAGCCCCAAATAGGTTATGAAATCTGCAACGTCCAGCAGTTGCGGGCCTTGCCGATTGTAAGCTGCGTCAAACACAGTTACGCCTTCGATCGAGACGCCGATGTTCCCCGGTCCGAAGTCCCGATGGACTCCTCCCATTCGACACAAAAAAGAGCCACTTCGGAATCTGCTCCGAACCCTCAGTATCCTGCCCCGAATCTCCGGACCGACGATGGCATTTACGTCCTCTCGCTCCAGATAGCGGTCCGTTATCCAAGGCGAACTTCGTTCGATTCCTCTCCATGTTAGACCCACTGGCTTTGGTTCGCTGCATGTCAGTTTGTGGAACGCAGCAAGCCACTTTGCTGATAGACGAACGGCACGTTCTGTTGTTCTCGACTGCCTTCGGAATCGCAGCAGCCCGACAAGAGGAGATAAAATCTTTTCTTCTGTCAAAAGAACACCATCGCTCTCGATGAATGCCAACGGCCTCGGGCAACTGAACGGAACAGCGCCGTGAAATTCGGCGTTGAAATGATGATAGTGCCGATATTCCGTCAGACCTTCATTGTTGCTGCAGTACACAGGTGCCCATTTCGCGATAACGCGAGCGTTTTGCGTTCCGTCAGACAACACAAACCGCCGCAGCGGGTTGGTCGATTCTTCCTTGACACGTTCAATTCGAATCTTCGTGATCTCCTTCAGTGCCGGGAAGTAATCGAGGCCGTGCTCTTCCAGATGGCCCTGAACACGCCTTAGTGCCATTAGAGAAGGCCTAAGCTGCTGCACTTTCTAGGGTGGCTCCGTCGCACGATAGGTGATTGTGGCATTGCAAACTGGCGTCAAAGGCAGGCTATCGGGGTAAGCTTTCGGCTCCCAAAACCGAGAGCAGTCGCTGAAGTTTACCGAAGGCACGAGCGTGAACTCTGGTAACCCCTCGCTGAAATATCTTTTGAGCGTTCCGTTGGCCTTAAAACCATTCTGCATGACCACAAACTTCGAAAGTGCGTTCCGGAAGGCGTATGTTGGAATTTATTTCCGCAGGGCGATGTTTTAGCTGACCAGAGCAGACCTTGGTTGCGGTCTTTCATTTTGAATACTCGCGATTCGAAGGGCAACCTCTATAGGCTTCGATTGTACTTCCGCAGAACCGCCCCGGGCATACCTCCTCAGGGAGTTGATCGCGAACAACCGATATTTGATAACGTGTCTCGTTCGTATCACAATGTCAAAAAAGCAAAGAAAAAAAGGAACGGCACGCTGTCCTTTCTGCAAACAGAAGACGGGTATCCTCTTGCTTCACGTGGCGGAGATTTTGCCGGGCTGCACCCTCTGACGAGAAGAAGACTGCACGGCTAAAGATTGCAAACTTAGAGGGGCTGAAGCGGAGGAAGATTCTCCTTACGCATCCCGAGATAGGAGCCAGCCCGAAAAAACGGGGAAAGCCCCTGTTACAAGGCGGCCTTTGTGACGGACGGAAAGGATAGCACGCTAACGACGATGGCTACGTCGGCTGTGATTCTATCTTTCGGCGGTTTGAGAGGTGTTCAGATCATCGATAGTCGCCAAAAAGAAGTTGGCGTGATTGCCTCCAACTTGACTTCTGCTGGGGGATATGCCGATACCGCTCAGTTCGGTGGACCGGCTGATTGTGATCGGCTCGGATGGCATGATGCGCGCGGTGCAGCAGGCTCGGCACTCGGTTCTGCCGGCCCCATCTGAAACCGGATCACTGCGCGATCGGCAGCATCAATTCTCCGATGCAGTGCATGATGAAGGAGATTTGTGCCCAATGTCTTCAGATGCACAAGGATCCCGTGACAGGTAAGGAAACCGTGGTGTTTTCCTGCTTCAATCAGGATCAGCCATTGGATCAGGTCGAATTCGGCAGCCTGCGCTCACGCCTTTCGCAGAACGGAGCGCAGGAAAAGCTCACCAAGCTGTGGGTCGATCACTGCCTGCGCAGTATCGGTGTGCGGCCGGAACTGGTGGCGGGGTAGGGCAGCGACCCCATAGCCCTTTTGGCCCGAAATACTGGTTGACCTCACCTTACTATTTCGAGCGATACAACCAGACACCATTACCGTTGTTCACAGACGGTTCCGGAGTGTGGCCCTCTGCCTGGATGACCTTCCCGATGCGCTCCAGGGCGAGTTCCGGACCGTACCTCGTTCGAGTGTCAGGCGTGGACTTCGCTGCGGCTTATATGCGAATATGCTTTTATGCACACAACAATTCATCTACCCGATCCGTTGTTTCGGGAATTGAAAGCAGTAGCGGCTCGGCGGGGAACTTCGCTCAAGGCGGTCATACGAACGGCTGTTGAGGAGGAGATCCGCAAAACAGAAGATAAAGCTGGCAAGCGGCTGAGATTCCCGCTGCTCTCGTCGCGCGAACCGGGTAGCTTGAAGCTCTCAAATGCCGAAATTGACGACCTTTCTGCCTGATGTTAACGTCTGGCTGGCACTGGCCTCGAGACGTCACATCCATGCCACGGTATGCGGCAGTTGGCTGAATTCCCTGGAATCGGGCGAAGTAGTCTTTTGCAGAGTGACTCAGATGGGCTTGTTGCGGCTTTTGACACACGAATCCGTGATGGGCAGCGATGTTCTGTCCTCGCGAGAGGCTTGGCGAGTTTATCGAACGATGTTGGCCGATGAGCGGATTCAATTTGTGCCGGAGCCCTTCACCTTGGAGCAGGAATGGCGGAAGCTGACAATGCAGGATCGGCCGGCCCCAAAGATCTGGACCGATGCATATCTTGTTGCGTTCGCTCGCGACGCCGGGATGCAATTGGTGACTCTGGATCGAGCAATGCTTTCGATCGCGAGCGAAGCGTTAGTGTTGAAGTAGAGTACGGTACGCATTTGTTTTTCTAGTGAGCATCTCCGTTGTCCTCACTGCGCAAGGCGTCCAATCCGTAAAGCTGCGGGTTAAGCAGCTTCTGAAGTAGCTGCTCCCGGCGCAGATCTGAGGAAGTTGGTTATTCTTCCGTGTTCGTCAATGTGCTCGCTTGAAATACTGGACGGCGCGTTCATGTTTTTCGGCGCCCGCGCGAGTCTTAAAAGTGCCCAGATTTTTGCGCTTCCCCGTTCGGGCATCCTTTTTCTTTGAGTACAATCGGTACTCGCCGCTTTTTAACTTCCGAATCATACGACCTCAACTATAGCTCTGAAAAAAGCTGGTCCCACCGCGCTCCTTCCCTTGCCAATTTCGAGTCCGCCATCTATGCCAGAATGCAGGAATGCTCAAGGCGCTAACCGGACGCAAAGAGTGGAAGTTTTTTTGCATACTGCCGAAGGTGAATGCTGGACTTGCCGCAGGGTGGTGGGCGGCGCTTACTTTGCGGGGCCTCCTGCCCGCTGCATTTGCGATCGCGATGGGATGGCTTATTGCGAATGTGCGAAACGGGCATGGACTGGCCGGTCCACTTGCGCTAACCGGCGCAATCTTCGTTCTACTGCAGGTCCTCAGCCCGATTCATCAGGTGCTCAGCTCCAATCTCGGAGACTCAACCGCTGACTGGCTCTATGCGCGGCTCACCGAAGCGTGCATTCGACCGCCCGGCATCGGCCACCTGGAAGATCCGGCACTGACGAGCGATCTCACGGTAGCAAGGGACTTCGATCTCGGCATGACCGGGCCGCCCCTTTCGATTTCCATGGATTTCATTGCGAACGGCATGGTAGAAATGATCGGCGGCCTTGCTTCCGCGGCGATCCTGTTCGCATACAAGTGGTGGGCGCCGATCATCCTTGCAGGCGCGTGGCTCGCGACTCACTGGCTACTGCGCGAAAGCGCGGTTTGGCGCGATCGCAACACCGAAGAAGTGCGCAGTGCGCAGCGAGATGCCGAATACGCATACCGTCTGGCGGTAGACCCGCCAGCCAGCAAGGAATTGCGGCTGTTTGGATTAGCGGGCTGGACGATTGATCGTTTCATCATGCGGAGGACCCGTCTTCATGAGTTACAGTACGCCGCTACTCGTTTGCGGGAACGCCCGATGATCTGGAGCATACTTCTGGTCGTCGCCGCCAACGTTGTTGTCTTCTGGTCTATGGCGAGCGCTGCAGCCAGTCATCACATCAGCCTCGGCGAGGCCGTTACCTACGTGCAAAGCGCGGTGGGCGTGTCGATGATCGCATTCGGCGGATTCAGTTGGGCGCTCGACGGCGCATCCGCTCCCGTCGCGGCTGTGCTGCGGTTAGAAGGAGCGATGGGCCGAGCCGGGATCCTTCCCGCTGGTAACCACTCGGCAGATGGAAAACCCGCGCGTGAGATCCGGTTGCGCGATGTCACGTTTGCTTACCCCGCGGGCGGGTCGCCAGTGCTGGAGCATTTCGATTTAACGATTCCGGCCGGCTCATCTCTCGCAATCGTCGGCCAGAACGGAGCGGGGAAAACCACAATCGCAAAACTTTTGTGCCGGCTGTACGATCCGCAATCGGGCGGAATCGAAGTGGATGGCGTGGATCTTCGTGAATTCGATTTGGTCTCGTGGCGCTCGCGAATGACGGGCGTATTTCAGGATTTATCCGCATGGAGCTACCGATGCGGGAGAACGTGGCT
>DAISJE010000382.1:0-5020 GCA_036821665.1 Bryobacteraceae bacterium
AGATTTGTCGGGCGCTTCGTCGTCTTTTTGTCCAGGGTGAATGCGCGCGCCGTTCACAATGAATACATCCGGCCAGCCGTCGTTATCGTAGTCGAATATCGCAACGCCTCCGGTCATAGTCTCAATCAGGTATTTTTCGGGTGTGGCCGAATTGTGATCCGAAAAATGAATGCCGCTTGGTTTCGTCACATCGACATAGGTCACCGGCTTGCTTTCATTCGCAATCAGGAGCACCCGGGAAACCAGGGCAAACGCGATGATGGCGAGGATGACGGTTACGCGATGCGCATAAGATGGTGACGTGCAAGCGAAAGCGGGCAGAAGCATGGGCCTTTTTCTCGCCTTCACACTGGCGATTCTCGCACAGGATTCGAGGGACATCGGTCATACGATCGTTTCGGATCTGCGAGCGGGAAAGTACACAGAGGCTAGCGATCTATTGAAACGCGCCTTGAAGGCATCCCCAGGCGACGCGCGGCTTTGGACGCTGAACGGACTGGCTCTCGTTCGTTTGGGAAAGCAGAATGACGCGCTTGTTTCGTACCATCGCGCACTGCAACGTTCGCCCGAATATCTTCCGGCGCTCGAAGGCGCAGCGCAAATCGAATTTGAGACGGGAAAACCCGAAGCGGATCGAACGCTCCGCCGCATCTTGGCGCTCGAGCCAAATAGCCCATCCGCGCACAGCATGCTGGCGTCTATTGCATTCAAGCGCGGTGAGTGTGACACGGCGCGTGACGAGTGGACGAAGGCTCAGCCGGCGGCATCGGAAGCCGAGGCATTGAGAGAATTTGGGGCGTGCCTGGTAACGCACAAGCGACTCGGTGAAGCGATTCCGATCTTCGATCGCTTGGCGCATCTTCAACCCGGAAATGCGTCCGCGCGCTACGAATATGCGCTCGTCCAATTTCTAGCAGGTCACAGCGCGGCGGTTATCGCGATTCTGACGCCGGAGGTAGAAAAGCAGCCCGATCCCGAGGCGCTGGAACTGCTCGCGGAGGCTTACGAGCTGGCCTCAGATGCGCCGCATGCAAAAGCGGCTCTACAACGGGCCATCGGGCTCAATCCTTCCGTCGCCAGATATTACTTGGATTTCGCAAATATCTGCCAGGCCCACGGAGAGTTCCGTGAAGGTATTGAAATGCTAAACGGCGGCTTGCGGCAAATGCCCGATTCCGCGCCGCTCTATCTGGCTCGCGGCCTGCTTTATAGCGAACTGGCGGAATATCAAAAGGGCGATGAGGACATGAATACGGCGGAGCGGTTGGATCCGAATGTAGAATTTGGTTCCGCGATCCGCGGGCTGGCCGAACTGCAGCAAAGCAATCTTGACAAAGCGGAGAAAACTGTTCGCGGCCGCCTGAGCACTCATCCCAACGACGGGTTTCTGCAGTATCTGCTTGCCGAGATCCTGTTGCGGAAAGGCGCGGCGCCGGGGAGTCCTGCTTTTGACGAAGCATTCCAGGCCGCTCTGAAAGCGGTTGCGCTTCGCCCAAGCCTCGCCGTATCAAGAGACACGCTGGCGCGTATTTACCTGGAGCAAGGCAAGGCAGACGGGGCAATCGAACAAAGCAGGCTGGCACTGCAAACCAATCCGTCGGATCAGGTCGCGCTCTATCATCTCATTCAGGCACTACGAAAAGCAGGCAAAACGGAAGAGCTACCAAGACTGGTGAAGCGGCTTGCGACGCTGCGGGCGGAAGCGCAGAAGCAAAAAGCGGCCGAGCGGCGCTACGCTCCCTTTCAACAGCCCGGCGCGGGTGAGTCCGCGAGCTCGAGCCAACGATAACCAGGATTCATAAGCGTCCAAACCGAGTGACGGCCTCCCGAATCGACTTATATTTCTCAATAAAGGGAAGCATACTGTGCTCGGTGTTGTCGAGCTGCTGCGCCTTCTTGAGCACCTCGGCGGCATGCTCTTTTGGCACGACGACCACGCCGTCCATATCGGCAACGACGATATCAGCCGCTCTCACAGGCACGCCGGCACAGGTCACAGGAATGTCCTTCCCTGCGAAGCGGTAATGATTGACGGTGGTGGAGGGAACAATGCCGCGGCTGAATACCGGAAACTGCAGCTTCGTGATTTGCGGCGTGTCCCGAATGCCGCCGTCGACGACGGCACCCGCGAGTCCACGATACTTCATCGCGGTACTCATCAGGCCGCCGAGCCCGGCGTAATCGAGACCGTCTTCGAGCACCATCACATAGACGGATCCTGGTGCAGCCTCATCGATCGTGTCAAGCATGCCCTGCAACGCCTTGGCACCTTCCTGATGCTCTTCCTTCTTAAGCAATACGGTGACGGCCGGGCCTGCGAACTTCGTAGGCGCAAGGGGCCGCATGTCGTGGGACATGTACGCCCGTTTTCCATAGAGCTGCTCCATTGCGTCAGCAACAGATGCAACTTCGACCAGGCGAAAGCCTTCAATTAGAGCTTCTTGCGCGGTTTCGCTCGCCGGCTTTTGAAAGGACAGCGTGAGAAACAGGGCTGTCGTGGCGAGTAATGCGGTGATTGCTTTCTTTTTCATTGGGAATCAGTGTATCGCCAGATGGACCGCGATACCATGATTTCTGCTCGATGAATTCGATGACAACAGAATTGCGCGTCTCGTCTTTTTTAATTAGTTTCACTATGCTGCTTGCCGGGACATTTTCCGCGTCTGCCCAGACTCAATACGATTTGCTTCTGCAGCACGGGCACGTAATCGATACGAAGAATCACATCAGCGCCATTCGCGATGTGGCCATTCGCGATGGAAAGATTGCTGCCGTCGAGGAGCATATCGATCCGGCTAAGGCACTGAAGACGGTCGATGTTTCGGGATTGTATGTAACGCCCGGCCTGGTTGATATTCACGTTCACGTCTACGCGAGCACAGGTGAGGCTCACTCCTATGCCGGTGACAACAGCGTTTTTCCGGATGGCTTTACGCTGCGGAACGGTGTGACGACGGTTGCGGACGCGGGATCGTCCGGCGCGCGAAATTTCGAGGATTTTAAGGAACACATCATCGATCGGTCGAAGACGCGCGTGCTGGCATTTTTGAACATAGTAGGCGCGGGCATGCGCGGGCCGAAGTATGAAAACAATCTCTCGGACATGGATCCGAATGTGGCGGCCGATATGGCAAAGCGGCATCCGGGGCTAATCGTAGGGATAAAGACGGCGCACTACGCAGGACCAGAGTGGACTCCCGTTGAGCACGCGGTCGAGGCCGGAAAGATGGCGAATATTCCGGTTATGGTCGATTTCGGCACGAACTGGCCGCAACGGCCGATCAGTGTGCTGCTGACTCAGAAGCTTCGCCCAGGCGATATCTATACGCACTGCTACTCGGGGCTGCGCGACGAACTCGTGGATGGCAAAGTGAATCCGGGCATGTGGGAAGGCAGAAGACGGGGGGTAATTTTTGACGTTGGACACGGCGGCGGAAGCTTCGCGTGGCGCATTGCCGTTCCGGCTATACGGCAAGGCTTTCTGCCTGATTCGATTTCGACCGACTTGCATATCAGCAGCATGAATTCGGGCATGAAGGACATGTTGAATGTGATGAGCAAGTTTCTGGCTCTCGGTCTTTCGACGGATGACGTGATCGCACGGTCTACCTGGAATCCGGCGCGCGAGATACATCATGATGAGCTTGGAAATCTTTCGGTGGGATCGATAGCGGATGTGAGTGTGCTTCGCGTGGCTGAAGGCAAATTCGGTTTCACCGATATGTATGGGGCGCGGATGAACGGCAACAAAAAGTTCATATGCGAGATGACCGTCAAAGGCGGCAAGGTCGTTTACGACTTGAACGGGATCAGCCGGCCGGATTGGACCACGCTTCCGAAAGACTATACGAACATCGGAGATCCACGTTGGGACGGGCTGAATCCAGCGCATAAGAAGCGGTAACGCATGGCGGAGGACGGGCTTCAGACCGCGCGGGACTTCAGTCCAGTTTCAGGCTGATAAGCACTGGACCAGGGAAATTCAGCGGGGTGTGCGACCAGCGCAGCCTTTACTGGATTCCATTCGATATAGCGTCGAACCCGGGCGTGTTCAGCATCATCCCGCACCAGGCGGTCGAAGTATTCTTCCTGCCAGAACGGCCGTCCGCTTCGATCCAGCAGTTTATTGGCCTGACGTGCGGTCGCACCTTTAACTTGCCGCATCAGCTCGGAAAGCGAGATCTGAGGCGTCCAGAGCACGTGAACGTGATTGGGCATGACTACGTAGGCATCTAATGAACAGGTCCCGCCAGCAACGAGATCCTGCAAGGAATCTCGCACCAGACTGGCAATTGTCGCCTGCCGCAAGTAGGTCGGGCCGGTTCGAGCGTTGTCGAGCAGCCGGTCCCAAGCCGCGAAAGCCTCACCCGAAGTAAGCTGTTCGGGACGGAATGCGCGTTCTTGTGGCAAACTTCCCCAGAGCCGCCAAGTAACGAATGTAGAGTTTCCCGGAGCATCCCAATGCGGCAAACGGCGGCGATAGCGCCTCATTCTCCGAGGTGGTGTGCTGAGCGCTATTAGACTCTCTTAAGAACTTGCGGCGCTGAAGCACCGCGCGGTCTGAAGACCGCCTTCCGTTGCCAGGTTGCGGCGCTGAAGCACCGCGCGGTCTGAAGACGGCCTTCCGTTACCCGGTTGCGGCGCTGAAGCATAGCGCGGTCGGAAGACCGCGCTCCGTTACCCGGTTGCGGCGCTGAAGCGCCACGCGGTCTGAAGACCGCCCTCCGGTTACCAGCTTGCGGCGCTGAAGCACCGCGCGGTCGGAAGACCGCCCTCCGTTACCAGGTTGCGGCGCTGAAGCGCCACGCGGTCTGAAGACCGCCCTCGGTCAGCGGGTTGCGGCGCTGAAGCACCGCGCGGTCTGAAGACCGCCCTCCGTTACCAGGTTGCGGCGCTGAAGCACCGCGCGGTCTGAAGACCGCCTTCCGTTACCCGGTTGCGGCGCTGAAGCATAGCGCGGTCTGAAGACCGCCCTCCGGTTACCAGCTTGCGGCGCTGAAGCGCCGCGCGGTCTGAAGAC
>DAISJE010000383.1:0-5005 GCA_036821665.1 Bryobacteraceae bacterium
TCATGACCCTGAATTGAATGGCCTTCAGCGGCTTGCCGAACAAGGAATCAAACGGAATGCCGAAGCTAATGTGCTGCTGCATCAGGGCCAGGACCTCTGTGCTCAGCAGCATTACGAGGAGGGTCTGGATGCCTTGCGAAAAGCCGAGCATCTGGACCCGCCTAATACGGCGATCCATGCAGCGCTACTGGGCGCCCTGACTCAGCGAGCCCGCGATTTGATGGGGAGCGATTGGCATCTTTCCGAGCCGCTGGTTAAGGAAGCTGGTGAGATTGACAACACCGATCCGGTCGTCCGGGCGCTGGCTTCGCTAATAGACGATCACAAACGACAGGATGCCATCAACGGCGTTCTCCTCGATGCACGGAATTTGCAGGCCGCCGGCGAACTGCAAGCGGCGCTCAAGAAGGTGGAGGCCGGGCTCGAACTTTATCCGAATGAAATCCGCTTGTCGCAGTTGCATAACACGCTGCGCGCTGCTATTACGGCGGAGAACCGGCGCACCGATCCGGCACTGCTGCCGACTCAAACCGGAGTTGCCCCGGAGCGTACTGCAAGTATTTCCGCTGACGCGGCACCGGAACAATCGCGGCTTGCTACTCCTCTGCCCTCGACCGCACCTGCTCCTGCGCGCACTTATTCAAAAAAGCGCGTTCCGATTTGGTGGAGCGCCATTGCGGCGGGAATTATCGTGATAGCTGTAGTGCTGCTGTTTACGCGCTTGCACAGACCTGCTACTCCGCCGCCGGTTGTTGCGGTTGCCACACCATCTCCCATACCGGCAATATCCGGCTGGATACCGTTGCCGCTAGAAATACCGATTGATACCGAGCTGCTAAATCCCGCGCCGGAGCGCGTCCGGTTGACGCTTGAATCAAATGCGGCAGAGGGGATCGTGTTTGTGAACGGCCAGCCATTGACGAAACCCATGACGAACGGCTCCCGCATAGTTTCCCTTCCTCCTGGTACTTACAAGATCAAGATTACGCAAGAAGGATATGAGGACTCTCCGGAGCAGTTGGTGCAAATTAAGCCCGGCGATACCAATCTAAAACCGCTGATCTTCACTCTGAATGCGATTCAGCGGCCCGCGAGCGTAGTTCTCCAAGGCGCTCCAGCCGGCGCCGATGTGCTGATAGACGGGCAACCAGCGGGTTCTGTGGACGCGAGCGGGAATTTTTCGAAGGAGATCGATCCGGGAGCGCACTCCGTCGGACTTCGTAAAGAGGGCTTTGAAGATCTTAATATCTCGCGCGAATTTAAGGCAGGAGAAGCTGTCAGCCTGAGCGCCGAGGCCATGACGCCTTACGGCGGCCTGACATTTAAAATTTCTCCGGCAACGGCTCATATAAAATACCGCCGCGACGGCGACACCGCGCCATCGTCCGCCGGCAACGGGCAGACGCTCTCGTTGAAACCCGGTTCCTACGTGATCTCGGCTGAAGCGGACCAATTCAAGCGGCGATCGGAAACAGTTCAGGTGCTTCCCGGCAAGACTACAGCGGTGGAGTGGACGCTGGAAGCGGCTTCAGTGATAGTTGACACGGCAATAACACCGGCAAAAATTTTTGAGAATGGCAGCACCTGGACCAAGGACAAGAGCGGGTGGTGGATCTACAACGCAAAAGGGTACAGCTTTCTGCGCGAAAACCAAGGGAAGTTTGTCTTCGACATTCTTAAGGAAGAGCAAAAGGGATTTTTCAGAAACAGAACGAGGAAAGTGGTCTTTGTCGCCGATTACAAGGGCGAAGACAATCGCATCGTTTATACCTTCGATGGCCGCACCGTCACTCGCAAACTCTATTCAGCCGGTCATGGCGAAGCTGATGCAAAAGCACCCCTTGGAACAAATTCCGGCACGGTATATCGGATCGCCATTGAGATCACACCGGGCACCGTCACCATTCGCGATCGCGAAGGTAAAGTGCTCGATTCGATTAAACGCCAGGGGCCACCCGGGAAGTTCGGATTCCAGGATGATGTAGCGCTGTCGGTCGCCTCCGCTCCCTAAAGAGCTATCAGCCATTAGCCGTCAGCAACCAGCTATAAAGAATAGTTTCCTCATTGAAAAGCTGGAGGCTGATAGCTCTTTACAGTCTGCAAATCAGCAACTCACGTTCGTAAATCATTTCCGGCGGCAGATGATCGTGGACCTCGATAAAGAGCTCTTCGTGTCCGATCACCTCACTGCGCCAGGCGGTGCGGTCAAACGATTGCAATTCTTCGAACTTCTCTTTTGGAAAATCGAGCCCTTGCCATTCGATGTCCTCATAACGAGGCATCCAGCCGATGGGTGTCTCTTTACCGCCCGCGCGGCTGTGCACTCGATCGACAATCCACTTCAGTACTCGCATGTTCTGGCTAAAGCCGGGCCACAGAAACTGGCCTTCGGAGTCTTTGCGAAACCAGTTCACGTGAAAGATGCGAGGAGTGGTACTCAGCGAACGCTGCATTCGGAGCCAGTGCCGGAAGTAGTCGCCCATATGATAGCCGCAGAACGGTAACATCGCCATGGGATCGCGCCGTACTCGTCCAACCGCTCCCGCTGCCGCAGCAGTTGTTTCGGATCCCATGGTGGCACCGACGTAAACACCCGCGCTCCAATTAAATGCCTGATAGACCAGCGGAATCGTCTCGGCTCGGCGCCCGCCAAAAATGAATGCGCTGATTGGAACTCCGTTCGGATCTTCCCAGTGCGGGTCGATGGATGGGCACTGCGAGGCGGGTGCGGTGAATCGCGCGTTCGGATGTGCCGCGCGCTTTCCCGTCTGTTTCCCCATCTGCGGAGTCCATCGGTTGCCTTGCCAATCGATGCACTCGTCCGGCGGGTCGGCTGTCAGCCCTTCCCACCACACGCCGCCATCCGGAGTCAAGGCAACATTAGTAAAAATACTGTTCGTCGAGAGCGCGGCGATAGCGTTGGGATTCGTCTTGGAAGAAGTCCCAGGAGCGACACCAAAGAATCCGGCTTCGGGATTGATCGCATACAACTGGCCATTGGCGTCCGGCTTAATCCAGGCAATGTCGTCTCCAACCGTCCAGATCTTCCAGCCATCGAAGCCTTTTGGCGGAATCATCATGGCGAAATTCGTTTTGCCGCAAGCGCTTGGAAAAGCGGCCGCTACATAGGTCTTCTCGCCTTGGGGATTCTCTACGCCGAGAATGAGCATATGCTCGGCCATCCACCCCTCATCGCGAGCGATATTGGAAGCGATCCGTAGCGCAAAGCATTTTTTTCCGAGCAGGGCATTGCCGCCATAGCCGGAGCCGTAGGACCAGATCTCTCGGGCTTCGGGAAAGTGGACGATATACTTCACCGAATTACAGGGCCATGGCACATCCTTCTCGCCAGGAGCTAGCGGTGCGCCCACGGAATGCATACATGGAACAACGCGCTTGATGTCCTTGTCAATTTCCTTAAAAACGGGCAAGCCGATCCGCGCCATGATGCGCATATTGACAACCACGTAAGGCGAATCGGTGAGCTCAACGCCAATGCGCGACATCGGCGAATCGATCGGGCCCATACTGAACGGCAGGACATACATCGTGCGTCCTCGCATGCACCCCGTGAACAAGCCCTTCAGCGTGCGCCGCATTTCGAACGGGTTTACCCAGTTGTTAGTCGGTCCGGCGTTGTCTTTCGATAGCGAACAGATGAAGGTGCGACCCTCTACGCGGGCAACGTCGCTTGGGTCGGAGCGCGCCAGATAGCAACCGGGCCACAAATCATCGTTCAGCTTGATAAGGGTTCCGTTCGCTACCATCTCGGCACAGAGCGAATCAAATTCCTCCTGAGAGCCATCCACCCAATGAATAGCCGCCGGCCGGGTAAGCTCCGCCATTTTCTCCACCCAACGCAGCAAGTGCCTATTCGTGCTCAGCGGGACGGCAGAAGCTGATAGCGTAGAGGATTTCATAACAAACCGTTCTGAGACTATCATGGCTTTGAGCCCGTTTCGGGCTTTTTTGTTATGAAATCCACACCCGATCTTCAAGCTGCCTCGGCTGAACTGAATTTGGAACGCGACCTGAGCTTTCATCTGGTTCGAGTAGTGGAAGAAGCAGCTATCGCCAGCGCCCGCACCATGGGTCAGGGTGACCGAAAACGGTCGGATCACGCCGCGGTGCAAGCGATGCGGCAGGCATTCGAACACGTTCCCATTGCCGGCAATATTGTCATTGGAGAAGGCGAGCGGGATGAAGCCCCGATGCTCTACATCGGCGAACGCGTCGGAGCCGATCCGCCAGACGGCAGTGACTTTCCGGGCGTGGATATAGCGGTGGACCCTTTGGAAGGCACGAATCTCTGTGTTACTGGCGCTCCAAATGCCATTGCCGTCTTGGCTGCATCGGAGCCCGGCGGATTACTGCACGCCCCGGATTGCTATATGGAAAAAATCGTAGCCGGGCCGGCCTGCCGCGGAGCGCTCGATCTGGACGCGCCGGTATCGCAGAATCTGAAGTCGATTGCACGCCGCCTTGATCGCGACGTAAAAGACCTTACGATTATTGTGCTGGACCGCCCTCGCCACGAAAACCTGATTGACGACATACGGCGGGAAGGCGCGCGCATTCAATTAATCGGAGATGGCGATCTCTCGGCTGCGATTGCCGTAGCCGTTCGCGGCAATGGCGTACACGCCGTGATGGGAATCGGCGGTGCGCCGGAAGGCGTACTTACGGCCGCTGCTATGCGCTGTTTGCACGGCGAAATGGTAGCCCGGCTGGTTATCGATACTCCCGAATTAGAAGAGCGCGTCACGAAAATGGGTGTTCGCAATCCTCGCCGCGTCTATACGGCAGGCGATCTGGCGATGGGAACGCATATCGTTTTTGCCGCTTGCGGCGTTACCGACGGAGCGCTCCTCAAGGGCGTTCGCTTTTTTGGCGAGGGCCACCGGACACATACGCTTCTAATGACCTCCAGCAATAACAGTGTGAGATTTATAGATGCTGTACACATGGACCGTAAGCCAGGACCGAGGGGCGTTCGGTTGTATTA
>DAISJE010000384.1:0-4990 GCA_036821665.1 Bryobacteraceae bacterium
ACCGCGCTACACCAGAAAGACTCCCGCCAGCCGTAGTTAATTAGTAAATAAGTGATCAACGGAGGGGTCACGCCTGCGCCGAAGCCCACGCCCGCGAAAATAAGACCGTTCGCGACACCGCGCTCGTGGGAGGGAATCCAGCGCGCAACCACGCAGTTAGATGCCGGGTAGACAACAGCTTCGCCGATGCCCAGCCCGAAGCGAATCGCAAGCAGCAGCATGAGCGCGGCGCTGAACGCCGGAGGTACAAACGTAATTAGGGCCGTAAATACCGCCCACCACACTACAGCCCCGGTAATTACGATGCGCGGCCCTAAGCGATCCGCAAGCCTTCCGGCCGGTGCTTGGAATAGCGCGTATCCAATAACGAACGCACTTTGGATATATCCGAGTTCAACGTTGCTCAGTTTGAAATCGGTCGTGATCGATTTTGCCGCGATCGAGACGTTTACCCGGTCGAGATAAGCGACGGCGCTTATCAGGAAGATCCACGTTATCAGGACCCAACGGATCCGGTTTTCCAAGATGTTCGGCAAAATAGAAGACTCTCGAATATCCTAAAACACTCGCCGCCGGAAACACGCACGGGCGCGGTTCGATACACTACGCTCGCATGGGAAGGAAACTCGGTTTGCTGCTTGCTTTTACGAGTGTCGTCATTCTCCCGGCGCTTGGTCGGCAGGAGGCCAAAAATCCGTTCGCTGGCCGTTGGGACTTGGCGATCAAGACCGCTAGCGACTCCTATCCATCCTGGCTCGAATTCACAAGCACGAGCGAGGGATTACGGGTGCGCATCGTCGGGCGCGTAGCCGGCGTGCATCCCGCTCAGGACGTTCAACAAAACAACGCAAACGTCTCCTTTACGTCCTCCGAATGGTTTGGAAAGCCGACGAAGGTCACTTGGGAGCTAACCGTAAATCAAGACCGACTCACGGGAACTCAGAAGCGCGAAGATGGCACGACCGGAGCAATCACCGGCGTCCCGGCCCCCGCGCTGAAACGGATGATTCCGGCTGTTTGGTCGGATCCGCAACCGCTATTCGATGGGAAGGACGTGGCGGGATGGATTCCGGACGTTGCATCAAAGGACCACTGGAGAGTGGAGGACGGCGCACTCGTGAATGAAGCTCCAGGCGCAAATATCCGGACCAAACGCCGGTTTAGCGATTTCAAACTTCATATTGAGTACAACTGCCCGAAGGACGGTAACAGCGGTGTGTATTTGCGCGGCCGCTACGAGGTCCAAGTTGAATATGAGCCACCGGGCGAGAACGATAAATTTCACGAAATGGGCTCCATTTACGGATTCATTGCACCCGCCGTAACAGTAAGGCCAAGGCCCGGCCAGTGGGAGACCTACGATATTACTCTCGTGGGTCGAACGGTTTCGATTCTTCGGGATGGTGAACTTATCATTGATCAAAGAAAAATTCCCGGCATCACGGGCGGCGCTCTCGACAGCGATGAAGGCGACCCCGGCCCAATTTATCTCCAGGGCGATCACACCGGTGGCATGAAGTATCGCAATATCACGATCTCCGTGCCAAAAGAGTAATTGTGTCCCGCACAAGTCGCGCGTTACATTAACCTGCGTTAACCCAGGTAAATTCTTAGTAATTCACTTAAACGTTCTATATATAAGTAACTCTCGCCGCGCAAGCTATTGAATCTTAAGCGTAGATTCCTTGGCCCTCGACTCGCTTCTCCAAAAACATCTTTCAGACGGAAACGCGAGAGAGACGGAAGCTTAAACAGCTTCTGAAATTCACCTAAGGAGACCCATATGAAACGCAAAATGACTCACATGATCCTAACCGCGGGACTCTCCGCGTTGTTTGGGACCGCCATCCTCAGCGCTCAAAATTCGAGGGAAGTAGCCAATATACCGTTCACATTTCACGCCCAGCAGCAGACGCTCGCAGCCGGTACGTACCAAATAGCAGAGAGAGGTTCAGACGGCATTTTCCAACTCTCCGGCCCCGATCGAAAATCGATCTTTGTCGGAGCGCTAGTACCAATTAGCGCCAATCCGAATAAGCCGCATCTAAAGTTCGCTTGCTACGGCCACGAGTGTGTTCTTTCGGAGATTTCGATGCCGGGTAGAGAGACAGCTTATCGTGTTTCTCAGTCCCAAATCGATAAGAACTTGACTCACAAGCTAGGCATCGCCTCGATGATTTCCGTGCCTCTCAAGGCGCGTTGACATTTCCGCCTGATTTGACCTGCAACGAGCCGGCGATCCACTTCAGGACCGCCGGTTTCTATTCGTAATCTTTTTAGAGATCGCCACCCTTCTCCCGGGCACTTATCCGATATGCGGAGAGTACGCCAAGAGTGCCGGAACTGATCAGGTTGGAATTAGATGAAACTCGTTTTTCTGAGCGAACATATATAAGTCCGCATCTGAACGGCCGCGAGCGGGGGCTTTATCTTGCCTTACTGGCTATCGCCTCAGTTAACGTGTTTCTAGTCAGCGGAGCGCTATCCTTTCTTTGGCTCGTATTCCGGGATTAACGTTCAACATAAATTTTCCGTAAATATGTCTCGTGCCGCCTGGCTCGGCGCCCGACTATTACGATGAGTACCCCCAGACTCCTAACTCTGCAAAAAACTCAGCAAAAAACTCTTGACATGGAGCTTACCTGGACTTATTCTTCCGACCAGTAGAATAGGGCTCCCATAGCCGGATGGCTGTGTGAGCCGGCCAGGGGTTTGCGCGCTGGCGCTCTAGAAGGAGGTTCTGTGCGTACTCGTCTGTTTATCAATACTGGAAGGCTGCGGGTTTTCCTTTTAGCGGTTGTGGCTGTCGCGGCGCTCATACCTGGAACCGCCTGGACCCAGAACGTGTTCGGAACCATTGCCGGAACCGTTACCGATACAAGCGGAGCTGTTATTGGCGGTGCGACTATCACTTTAACGAACCTGGCTACTGGAGCAAAGCGCAACATATCGACCGACGCTTCGGGCAACTATACGTTTGTCAATATTTTGCCCGGCCGCTACAGGATTGAAAGCGAAAAGACGGGCTTTAAGAAGTTTGCGCGCGAGCCCATTGTCGTGCAGGTCGAAAGCGGGCTCAGAGTTGATATGGCCCTGGAAGTTGGAGCGATAAATCAGACCGTTGAGGTAACGGCGGAAGTGCCGTTACTCCAGCCGGAAACGCAGTCGCTGGGGCAAGTCGTGGAGCAGCGGACGGTTACCGATCTGCCGCTGAACGGCCGCAATCCGCTGGCGCTGGTGGCTTTAACGGCGGGTGTCGTGCCACAGGGGGCGCCGTCGGCCGGAAATTCCTCCATGGGCAATCCGGTCGGTGCCAACCCGTTCGCCGCCGGCGATTTCCAAGTCGGCGGTGGACAGGCCGGGCAGAGCCAGATTCTCATAGACGGCGTGCCGACCAATGGAGCGTATTTGAATGTCGTGACCCTGATACCCACACAAGATGCCGTTGAGGAATTTAAAGTTCAAACGAACAATTTGGGCCCGGAGTACGGACGATTTGCCGGCGGAGTTATCAATCTAGTGACAAAATCCGGCACCAATTCCTTCCACGGCTCAGCCTACGAGTTTTTGCGCAATAAGGTGCTGAACGCGAACGACTTCTTCTCCAACGCAGGCGGTACCGCCCGCCCGCCCTTTACTCAAAATCAGTTCGGAGCCAATGTGGGCGGGCCCGTTATCAAAGACAAGCTATTCTTCTTCTCCAGCTATGAGGGCTACCGGCAGCGCAAAGGAAGCATCCTGACGATGTGGGTCCCCACTGCTGCCGAGCGCAGCGGGGACTTTTCGCAAATAGGATCAACCGGCGCAAGCTCAGTACTTCCCATTTACGATGCCGCGACCAGCACAAACTGCGTCTCCGGCGGGGGAGCCTGCAGGGCGGATTTCGCCGGAAACAAAATTCCGGCCAACCGAATCGATCCTACCGCCCAGGCGCTATTAAAATACTTCCCTCAGCCGAATCAGGTGGGTAATCCGTTTGGCAACTTCGTGGAGAGCTATAGCACGGGCGGTAACGTTGATCAGATCAACGAGCGTATCGATTATTCGCTGAGCGACAAGCAAAGGCTTTTTGGACGCTACACACGCTCCCATGTCTTGTCACTTCCCGATAGCCCCTTCAACCAGATATGTAGCGACCGCTGCACTGAAGATACCGTTACCAATCAGGTCGCACTGGGGTATACGGTCCTCTTCTCTCCGAAAACGATCCTCGATTTGCATCTTGGTTACACGCGTTATGTCTATCTGCGCACACCGCTCAGTGAGGGCATCGATCTATCGCAGTTCGGCCCCAACTGGGCGGCATTAGCGCCGGAGATGACTTACACTCACATTCCAACGGTGTGCGTTTCGCAAGTTTCGGGAGACGACCGGTGGGGAGGCGGCAGTTGGTGCGCCGCAGGAACGGGAAGCGGCATCGGCGCTCATGACGATACGCTCAGTATCGCGCCGATGCTCTCGAAAATTATGGGGAATCATACCTTTAAATTTGGCGGAGAATATCGCCTTCTCCGCAATAACTACTACCAGAGCAATCAACCCGCCGGCCTGTTTCAATTCGATGCCGGCATGACATCGGCCAACCCCAAGACCGGTGTTCCCGGTGACGTCTCGGGGAATGGGTTTGCTTCGTTCCTGCTCGGGTATGGAAGTACTACCAACGGCAGCAACGCGAGTGAGCCGGCGAAGACAGCCGACCAGATTCGCTACAGCGCGCTCTATGCGGGCGATACCTGGCAGGTCACCAAAAACCTAACCTTGAACTTGGGTGTTCGCGTCGACTTACAAGGAGATTGGACCGAGCGATACAACCGAATCGTTGTCTTCAATCCGGGCGAAACGAGCCCGATCGCGAATCAAGTCGGCATGCCTAATCTGAAGGGCGCATATGATTTGGTGGACTCGTCAAATCATTCGAGCCGCACTGCCTTTCCGGCTTGGAACAACGTTAGCCCGCGCGCCGGACTTTCTTATCAACTCGGCCGGAATA
>DAISJE010000385.1:0-4990 GCA_036821665.1 Bryobacteraceae bacterium
GCGACCGCGATGATCCTTACCGCGCGAGGTCCCGAACAACAGGCCAAGGGCGTTGACAATGTCTTTTCGTTTATCAATCTGGCGCTTGCTTTGGGGAAAGCCGGCCGCCTCTATTGCGGTTATGGCTGCGTGACGGGGCAGGGAAATGGCCAAGGCGGTCGCGAGCACGGACAAAAAGCCGATCAGTTGCCCGGCTATCGAAAGATCGACAATGCGGAGCATCGTGCTCATATCGCGAAAATTTGGGGCATCCATGAATGCGATCTTCCGGGAGCTGGACTTTCTGCGTACGAGATGTTGGACGGCCTCGGTACGGACAACGGCGTGCGCGCACTGCTCGTGTTTGGTTCTAACCCCGCCGTGTCTGCGCCGCGAGCAGGGTACATCGAGAAGCGTTTAGGCGCACTCGATCTACTGGTTGTCTCCGATTTCTTCCTTTCGGAAACAGCCGAAATAGCCGATATCGTTCTTCCATCGGCGCAATGGGCGGAAGAAGAAGGCACAATGACCAATCTGGAAGGCCGCATCTTGTATCGCCGGCGCGCAACTCGCCCACCCTTGAATATTCGAACGGATCTGGAAATCATCGCCGCGCTTGCAGCACGTCTGGGAGCCGCCGCATCGTTCCCATCCGAAGCGACTGCCGTATTTTCAGAACTCAGGCGAGCCTCGGCAGGCGGACTAGCGGATTATGCCGGAATCACGTATGAGCGCATCCAGCGTGAGAATGGCGTGTTTTGGCCCTGCCCGAACGAAGATCATCCGGGTACGCCTCGCGTGTTTCTCGATCGCTTCGCCACCTTCGATGGCCGCGCCCGTTTTCATCCCGTCGAGTATCACGAGGCGGCTGAGCAGCCCGACGACGAATTCCCGCTCTATCTCACGACCGGGCGGCTGATGCCACAGTACCAGTCGGGAACCCAGACGCGGCACGTACCCAAACTTGTACAACTCGCGCCATCGTCTTTTGTCCAGATTCATCCTTCAATGGCTCGGAATTACGGGATCGCTCAGGGTGACCATGTACGCTTGACGACTCGCAGAGGCACGGCCATAGCGGCTGCGGAACTCACGACAAGCATCCGGCTGGACACGCTATTCGTCCCGTTTCACTTCGGCGGTGCAGCACGAGCCAATTTACTGACAAATGCCGCCCTGGATCCAATTTCTCGCATGCCCGAATTTAAAGTTTGCACTGCGCGGATCGAAAAGACCTGAACTATGAAAAAAAGAAAAAATCTTGTTGTGATCGGAAACGGCATGGCGGGTGTCCGTGCTGTTGAAGAAATCCTTGTTAGGGGAGGCGCTGATCAATTTAACATCACAATCTTGGGCGAGGAACCCTATGGTAACTACAACCGCATTTTGCTATCGAATGTTCTGAACGGAAGTCAACAGGAAAGCGAGATCTTCCTTAATCCTTTGGAATGGTACGCCGAAAACGGAATCACGTTGCATGTGGGTGTGCTTGCCGAATCCATTCTTCGAAAATCAAAATGTGTCTTGGGGTGCGATGGCACAATCGAGCCTTATGACAACCTCATCGTCGCCACCGGAAGCCGTTCTTACATTCCTCCCATCGACGGGCTGATATTGCCGGATGGTCAATACAAACCGGGAGTATTCGTTTTCCGTACGTTAGATGATTGCCGTGAAATCGCGGATTACGCGCGGAATCGCGGCAGGGCGGCCGTAATTGGTGGAGGCTTGCTTGGCCTTGAAGCCGCGCGTGGGCTGCAAAATTTCGGAATAGAGGTAGACGTCATTCATCGCGGTCCTTACTTAATGGGCCAGCAACTGGATGCCGGAGCCGGAGCAATTCTAAAAGCGAGCATCGAAAAGCTCGGCATCCGCGTGCATCTGCTCAAGAACACGACCAGCGTGTTTGGTGAAGACCATGTGACCGGTATTGTCTTCGAGGATGGCGAATCTTTCGATTATGAGATGGTCGTTATCGCGACCGGCATCACTCCCAACGCCGAAATTGGCGCACGCTGCGGTCTGACCGTAAAGCGCGCCATCGTGGTGGATAATCACATGCGTTCCATTGACGACTCGGACATCTATGTAGTCGGTGAATGCGCGCAACACGGCGATAGGGTCTACGGCCTCGTTGCGCCGCTTTGGGAGCAGGCCAAGATATTGGCCGATCACATTACCGGTCATAACCCGGATGCCGCTTATTTGGGCTCGAAAGTCGCGACGAAATTGAAGGTCATGGGAATCGAAATGGCTTCCCTCGGTATCACCGAGCCGGAAGACGAACGCGACGAGATCGTCCAATTCACCGAGCCGCGCAGAGGCACTTACAAAAAGCTAATCATTCGGGATGGGCGCTTGATGGGAGCCATTCTGCTGGGTGACATCACCAAGGCCGCATATCTGACTCAGGCCTTTGATCGGGAGACCCCTTTACCGGAGGACCGGCTCGCGCTTTTGTTCGATATCGGCGCGCCAGCAAAACAGGTCAGCCTTGCCGAGTTGCCGCACGATGCGCAGCTCTGTAATTGTAATGGCGTTAGTAAAGGAACCATTCTGAATTGCATTAAAGATGGACGCCGGAGCGTTAAGGCTGTCATGGAGGCAACGCGGGCCGGTATGGGTTGCGGCTCCTGTAAAAGCACGGTCGCCGATCTAGTGGCCTGGGCATGCGGCGGAGAAACAGACGAGGACCCGTCGCAACATTACTATGTACCAGGAGTGCCGTTGACGAAGCCCGAACTCATTCGCGCTTGCCGCGAACAAAACCTACGGTCCGTATCCGCTGTCTTCCAGGCGCTGGCCGGCGGAAAAGAAGACGCGGCCAGCAAACCAGGTCTGGCATCGCTCTTGAATACGATTTGGGCTGGTGATTATGAAGATGAGCGTGACGCGCGTTTCATCAATGATCGTGTGCACGCCAATATTCAAAAAGACGGGACATTCTCGGTTGTTCCGCAAATTCCGGGCGGCGTTACGAATCCTGTTCAATTGCGGCGCATTGCCGATGTCGCCGAAAAATATCACGTGCCTTTGGTCAAGCTGACAGGCGGTCAACGAATCGATCTTCTTGGAATCAGGAAGGACGATCTGCCCGATGTCTGGCGCGATCTCGACATGCCCTCCGGCTACGCCTATGCCAAACGTTATCGAACTTGCAAGAGCTGCGTAGGAACGGACTTCTGCCGGTTCGGGGTGGGGGATAGCACGTCGCTTGCGATCAGAATCGAACAACATTTTCAAGGTTTGGATTGTCCCGCTAAATTGAAGCTCGCCACCGCGGGTTGCCCGCGAAACTGTTCTGAAGCAATGGTCAAGGATGCCGGGGCAGTTGCCATCGAAGGCGGCAAGTGGGAGATCTATGTTGGAGGCGCCGCCGGGGCTCATGTCCGCAAAGGAGACCTGCTTTGCGTCGTCGACAGCCATGATGCCGTTATTCAGTACATCGGCCGGTTCATCCAGTACTACCGTGAGAATGCCAAGTATCTCGAGCGCACCTACGGATTTGTTCAGCGAATTGGTATCGACAAGATACGTGCGGTAGTGGTCAACGATAGCGATGGCATTGGGGCGCGACTGGATGAGGAACTGAACAGTTCAATTGGCGCTTACCGCGATCCGTGGAAAGAAGCGCATATACCTGCTACTCCGAATCAATTTTCGTCACTGCTGCCGGTGCTGCAGTGACTTTGAACGGCGTTGAAGTAGTGTTGGCGCCGCTTGCCGCCATTCCATTGGGCGAAGGCCGTGAGTTCGAAATCGCCGGTGAGCGTATCGCGGTTTTCCATACGCGCGGCGGCGGGGTTTTTGCGGTGCAGGCACATTGTCCCCACAAAGGTGGTCCGCTCGCCGACGGACTGCTGGGCGGCTCGACGCTGATCTGTCCTCTCCATTCCTGGAAATTCGATTTGGCGAGCGGAGAGGCCCTGAACGGTGACTGTGGCCTGAAAACCTATTCAGTGCGCCTGGATGATGCGAATAGAATTGTGCTGACGCTCGAAATGACCCGGAACACGTCCACGCTGATTGAGCTTTGATCGGCGAGTCTGGATCTGGCCACTCCGTATTATGAAATATGGCCACGACGACCGTTCCCTCCGAATCTCAATTGACCTCTTCGCTCGACGTCTTGATGGATATCGAGCGAACCTATCTGTTGCAGAACTACGCTCGTTATCCGTTGGCGTTGCGCCGCGGTAAGGGTTGCTATGTCTACGATCTCGACGGGAACCGATACTTAGATCTGATCAGCGGTATCGGCGTAAATTCTCTGGGCTATGCTCATCCGCGCATCACGAAAGTAATCCGCCAGCAGGCAGGTCTGCTCGTGCACACTTCGAATCTCTACTATCACGAGTACCAGGGCCGTCTCGCCGAACGGTTGGCGAAAATCAGCGGGCTGAATCGCAGCTTTTTCTGTAATTCCGGCGCCGAAGCCATGGAAGGCGCCCTGAAAATGGTTCGCGCGCACGGGAATTCCGTTTCTCCCGAAAAGAACGGAATCGTATCGCTCGAAAACTCCTTTCACGGCCGAACCCTCGGCGCTCTTTCGATCACGGGCCAGCCAAAGTATCGTAAAGATTTTGAGCCCTTACTTCCTGGGGCACGGTTTGTCCCGCGGAACGATATTGCAGCGCTGGAAGCGGCTGTAGACCGCAACACAGCGGGCATTGTGCTCGAGTTCATCCAAGGTGAAGGTGGCGTTCTTCCGATATCCGAATCGTTCGCGCGTAAGGCACGCGAGTTGGCGGACCGGCATAACTGCCTGCTTGTATTCGATGAGATTCAGTGTGGCGTCGGCCGTCCCGGCACGTATTTCGCCTACCAGTTACTCGATCCGGTACTGATGCCGGACATCGTGATCGCCGCTAAGCCGATGGCATGCGGCATTCCGCTGGGCGTTATCATCGGCAACGAAAAAGCCGCAGCCACGATCCGGCCCGGCATGCACGGATCGACGTACGGTGGCGGTCCGCTCGCGTGTCGCGTTGCGCTCGAGTTCTTCGATATT
>DAISJE010000386.1:0-4960 GCA_036821665.1 Bryobacteraceae bacterium
GCCGCATTTTTCGCTTTGGCGCATTCGAGTTCGATGCCGATGCTGGGGAACTGAGAAAACACGGCCATCGAATCAAGCTCAGCGGACAGCCAATCAGCGTTTTAGCCATGCTCCTCGAGCGCCCCGGCGAGGTGATCACCAGAGAGGACTTGCAGAAACGACTCTGGCCCGCGGGCACCTACGTCGATTTCGAGCACAGTACAAATGCCGCTATTAAGAGGCTTCGACAGGCGTTGGGCGACTCGGCGGATTCGCCACGTTTCATTGAGACGCTCGCCCGCAGCGGGTATCGCTTCATCGCTCCGGTAACTGTGGAGCCGGATGCGACCGCCGTGCCCGCTGCGGCAGGCAGCAACGAAACACTCGGCGCGGCTGCTCACAGCAAAGCGAGTTCCAATTGGCGGGGTTTTCATCCTTTGCAGGCCGGTATAGCCGCAGTCATACTGATCGCCGTTGTGGCCTGCGGATTCGTCTTTCTACACGCTCGCGGGAGCGAAACGGGTTCCATTCCGATCCGATCTCTGGCGGTACTCCCTTTGACTAATCTTTCCGGAGATCCCGAACAAGAGTATTTCGGTGAGGGCATTGCTGACGTGCTTCGACAAGACCTGCAAGGCATCAGCGCTCTGCGAGTCATCTCTCGAACCTCGTCCATGTACTATCGCGGAAGCAGTAAACCCCTGTCCGAAATTGCGCGTGAAATGAACGTTGACGGGGTTGTCGATGGTTCGGTGCTTCGCGCCGGCGACAGGATACGTATCAGCGTTGAGCTTGTGCAGGGCGCGAATGATACACGACTCTGGGGTGACAGCTTCGATCGCCGCTTACATGACGTATTTGCACTCCAGAGCGAAGTTGCACAGAAAATAGCCGAGGAAATACGCATAACATTAACAAAGCCAGAGCGCGCCCGCCTGGCGCATGCAAATAATGCTGATCCGGATGCTTACCTGGCGTATTCCAAAGGAAGGTTCTACTGGATAAGAGGACCGAAGCCGGCCTGAAAACGGCCATCGGATATTTTCAGCAGGCGATCGATAAAGATCCGAACTATGCACTCGCTTACGACGGTCTCGCGGATTGCTGGGCGCCCTTGGGATGGTATGCCTATTTGCCTCCCAAAGAGGCTTTTCCCCGGGCTAAGGCGGCGGCGATGAAGGCGCTGGCTTTTGACGGCTCGCTGGCAGAAGCGCATACTACGCTAGCGTTCGTGACGTTCTACTACGATCGCGATTGGGCCAACGCGGAACGTGAATTCCGACGAGCTATCGAGCTGAATCCAAACTATGCGAACGGGCACCACTGGTACGCCGAGTTCCTGACGCTGGCCGGGCGGAACGGGGAAGCAATAGCAGAATCGGAGCGTGCCCGAGAGCTCGATCCACTTTCGACCATCATAAATACGTGGGTTGGTTCCCGGTACTTCTTTGCGCGGCAATACGACCGTGCCATTGAGGAGTATCAGCACGCCATCCAGATGGAGCCTGCATTCGTGCCCGTGCACCTCGTGCTTGGGCACGCGCTCGAGCAGAAGCACATGTACCGGGAAGCCATTCTGGAGTTCGAAAAAGCCGTCAATCTATCCGGCCGCAGCCCGGTGTACTTGGCTTCTTTGGCGCATGGTTACGGCTCTGCGGGCAGGCAAAGGGACGCACGAAAAGAGCTGAACGAGCTGATCGATTTATCAAAAAGAAGATACGTTTCTACTTACGATCTGGCCGTCGCAACCTTGGGCGTCGGCGATACGGAACACGCCACAGCGTTACTAGCGCAGGCGGTCGACGAGCGCTGCCCTCGGGCTACCTTTTTGCCTGTCGACCCCCGTTTCGATCGTCTCCGCAGCAACCCTCGATTCCAAACGCTCGCAATTCGAGTCGGTCCGCCATCATAGCCGCCAGCCTTTCAGCGACAGCGCCCGGCGGCGTGTGACAGGCCGTCAACCGACCCACGACGTAAGGGAGCAAGCACTAATGCAGCGCGAAATTCCTTCGCTGCGAGACAGGGCTGCTGCTGTTCCAAATACAAGTAACCGAGTTGTTCGCGAGCCGGCAGGATCGGACCCGGCGTGACGGGAAGCTTTTCAATTGCGTCCTCTTCATCGGCGGCTTGGCGCATCAACGCCGAAGCCCTTTCCGGCGTTTTCTCTGCTTGGGCTATCCAAGCCATCACTTCCTTTCTCAGAATTTCCACCTGAGTTGCCCAATACCGGTTACCGGCCGTGACAAGTTGCTCCTCTAAAGACCGCAACTTCTCCACTTCTGCGTCCGCCTCTTCAGTGTGCAGAGTTCGAGCGCTTCCAATCCCTCGAGCCCACACAGCAACTGCAACGATATGTGGCGGCGCTCCCACCGGTGCAACCATCTCTGCAGCATCCGCCCATTTGCCTCGTTCGACGGCGTAGCGAACCGGCATCGCCGTTGCCGCATATCCTGCCTTGAAGTCACCGGCGTTCAGTCTGGACATTGAACGCAATTGTTGTAGGACCTGAGCTGCTTCCGCATCGCGTCCGCATTGGAGATAAGCATAGACGAGATAGTCCATTGCATGAAGCTCTTCTCCAATGTCGCCCTGCTGGTGTGCCGCGTCCCGGGCCGCAAGATTGGAAGCGATGGAATCGTCCCATTGCCCCAGGCGCGTAAAGATATGGGAGGGCATGTGCAATGCATGCGGAGCGGATGGCGCAATCTTGGAGTAGGCCCTCGCCGCTTGCAAACCTCTGGGCGCAAGTTCTGCATTGTCATACGCATGGATCAGGTAATGAGATATTCCGGGATGCTGCGGATGAGTACGAGAAAGCGGCTCCAGCATTTCGGCCGCCTTCTTCTGCCTCGCATGCGATTTGTCGAGCGCAGATGCATTCGCAAGAAGTGCTAGCGCACAGAAGACCTGTGCTTCGGTATCTTTTCTGTTATCTGCAGCTAAATTGCACATCGCACGTTCGTACTGCAATGCCCGCGTAGCATATGGGACTGAGGAGGCGTCCTGATATATCAATGCCAATGCATCGATGAGCCTGCGCTCACGTTCCGAACCGGCGCGCAGCGCTTGCCCCCGCCGAATTTCCGTTTCACCGATCGGAATCGCTGCTGGCGCTAAATGCGGCTCCCAAAGCTGGTGGAAGTGTGTCATGGCTATTCCCCAATGCGCCATGGCACATTGCGGATCCTGATGCTCGACAGCTAGGAAAGCACGCTCGGCAGCGCTATATGCAAACGAGTGCAGCAGCGCAACACCGCGGTTAAACTCCTGCTGAACGCCCGCTGCACAAGAGGTTGGAAAGGACACGACCCCAAGCTTTTCAGGCACACCATGGTTGTGGATTTCTTGCGAAATCAGCGACAAGGGAGTGAACAGAAGAGCGCAGAATATCGCTTTGAAACGGGACATGCCGACTCCCTATTGCAAGCGCATGAGGCTGCTCGATTCTAATTACGCGCTCGCGCTTCGCACCGAATCGCCCAGCACCGCATTCAGCGATCCCTGCCGGTAGCCTTCCAGATCCAGCGTCACATAGAGAAAGCCGAGCGGCTTGAAAATAGCTGCGAATGCCTGTGCGCTGTCAATCGTAAGCGCGCGCGGCAGTTCGTCTTTTGCGATCTCAATGCGAACCAGTTCGCCGTGAAACCGGACGCGGAATTGCCTGAATCCCAGTGCGCGAATCGCCTCTTCGCCCTGTTCAATAGTCTTGATCGTTTTGAAAGTCACAGGCGTACCATATGGGACACGCGAACTTAGACACGCTGCTGCAGGACGATCCCAAATAGATAATCCAGCGCGCCGGGCCAATTCGCGAATCTCTGCTTTCGTCAGCTCAGCCTCGGCAAGTGGGGCTTTCACCTCATGTATCTTTGCCGCGCGCTGCCCAGGTCGGTAATCGCCCAAATCGTCCTGGTTTACACCATAGATGATTTGAGCTGATCCGTGCTCCTTTGCATAAGCTTCCAACCGGATAAACAGCTCGTCTTTGCAATGAAAACAGCGATCCTTATCGTTCTTTACGTACTCGGGATTTTCGAACTCGTACGTCGCGATGTATTCGTGGCGAAACCCGCATTCCTGGGCGAATTGTTCGGCGTCGCGCTTATGCGATTCCGGAATAGACGGGGAATCTGCCGTAATGGCAATACAGGCTTCGCCCAGCACCTGATGCGCTGCCCAGGCGAGATAAGCTGAGTCCGTACCGCCCGAATACGCAACGATTACCCGCCCCAAACTTCGCAGGTTTGCAAAAAGCGACGTCCGCTTAGCCTCGAGCTTGTTAATGTCGAGAACGGCAGGCGTGGCCTGAAGCGATACAAGGGCGGCCATACTTGCAGTATAGAATTGGCGCTCATCGGCGGCTAGCCAGGGTCGTTTAGTACCCTTAGTTCCCTAAATTGGGCGGATAGACGCGCCGATATGAGTTACAGGGCAAATACAGGCTGACCGCGTCAGTGCCGAGCATCATTATGAAAAATATTGGAACAACAACAAAAGACCGGCCTGGCACGACCAGCTCCACCCCACCCCCGGCGGAACTGCAGCTGACTAATTTAAGTTCTGTCCTGAACGGACTGCAGCACGGCGCTTCCGCAATGCAGCAGCACGTATCTCAGGCCATGGCGGCTATCAAGGCCGGAACCTATAAGGTGGACGCTTCAGCGGTGAGCCGCCTCCTGATCAGCGAGTCTCTTGGATCGAAAGCAAGCTCAACAGAGGAAGATTAAGACCTATTCGCCTCGACCGAGATTCGTTCCTGAGCCAAAGGTAAACCAAGCTCCTAAAATTCGATCATGCGTGTCTTCCAAGGCAATGCAATGGAACGATCCGCCGCCGGGAACTCCGAATCGCAAATCGGTCAAGTCCAGCCGGCTCCCACTCCCGGATCCCACAGACACACTCTCCTGAGACCACACTGGAAAGCGCGCAAAATAGAGGAAGAAGCGAATTCATCTGTCTGCAACTTTGAATAGCCGAACCT
>DAISJE010000387.1:0-4955 GCA_036821665.1 Bryobacteraceae bacterium
AGCATCATCTGAATGTTCGGGTTCTCGTTCGTGGCGAACTGGCGGAACTCGGACCACAAGTGTAACCAGTGCCGTCAGGCCGTTTTGTGAGAACGGGGCCGCACGTCTTGCGCGATCCTCTTTCCTTCGGCCCGCCGCGCAGTCTGCAGGTCGAAGTCCTTCTGTAAGCCCAGCCAGAAATCCGCGCTCATGCCGAAATAACGTTCCAGCCGCAGTGCGGTGTCAGCGGTGATGGCACGACGGCCACTCACGATTTCACTTATGCGCGTAACCGGAACGCGAAGCTCTAGCGCTAGGCGGTTAGCTGAGAGCTGCAGCGGAATCAACAATTCTTCACGGAGCATTTCGCCGGGATGCACCGGCGGCCTCCTGATATTCCAGCCCTTTGCAGGTCTTTTGATGGTCATCTCATTATCGGCGAAAGGCCGAATCACTTTGCACAGTATAACGCCATACGTTAAACGGAAAGCGGAACACCGCAAAGATCAGATTTGCTTCGGAATTGGTTGGATGGTGTCGCAAAAGCCTCCCGCTCGACGGCGATAGTGGCGACCCGACGGGTTTTTCCGTGGGAGCAGAAGCTGCTGCCTGCGTGGATCTGAATCCCGCGCCTTGGGCTGGTCCGTCCCGGTCAGCGAGTGCAAGAAGCAGTTCGTAGACGCAGTAGCCGACCTTCCCGGTGACTACTTTTTCCCTTTCTTTAGGCGAGCCGGAACCAACTTAGCGTCCAGTCTTGTGAAAGGCTGCTTCCGGTGGGAGGAGCCGACGCCCGGCATCTTCATTGCACCGTAACGGCCACCCATCCGTGTCCATCGTTCCCAATAAAAAAGCAATGGGCCCGCCAGCGTCATCGCCAGCAGGCCCATACGATGGCCGGGCTGTCAAAGCCTCCGCGCTTAAACAACCCGGCTTATCTGAAGACGACAAAAAAGAACGCGCGGTTTCGCTCTGATCGTAAAGAAATGCTCGATTAAAGCCTAAAATAAACTGGATTTTTTAAAAAATATCAGGTGACCGTTTTTGCGATCGAGTAAAGAATATAAATGACCGGAAGGGCAAACAAACTGCTGTCTACCCGATCCAGCATTCCGCCGTGCCCCGGCAGCATGTGGCTGCTATCTTTCGTGCCGGCGCCGCGTTTCATCGCTGATTCAGCCAGATCGCCGAATTGTCCGGCGATGTTACCCAAAATCGCGAAACCCACAATTTCCCAAGCGGGCAGCAGTGGCAAGAAATGCCGCAAATAGAGCAGCCCGAAAATCACTGAACCGGCAACCGAAGCCACTGCGCCCTCCCAACTCTTTTTAGGGCTCACTACTGGCGCGATTTTGTGACGTCCGAACTGCCGCCCCACATAGTAGGCGCATGTATCGCCCGCCCAGTTCAGTGCCAGAGCAAAGAAAAGCAGGTGGACGCTTTCATGCCGCAGATCGATTGCGAAACGCCAGGGCGCAAACGTATAAAAGGCTCCCAGCAGCACGCATGCAACTGCCGGCAAGACGTCACGCAGATTCGAATACCGCAGCGAGGCTACAAAGGCAATCACCATCAGAACCGTCAGGCCGGTGAGCAGGCTAATGCCGCCGAATAATGCGATTTCCCGCCAAAACAAGATAAAAAGACCGGCGATGAGGCCGTATGCGCCGGGACCGGGAATCGAATGTGCTGCAACCAGCTTTCCGAATTCCCAGTAGCAAAGCAGGCTCATGCACACGGCAGCGGCCAGGAAAACAGGATGTGGCGCGAAAAATATGAGATATAGCGCAAGCGCGAGCAGCCCGATTGCAGTAATCAGGCGGCTCATGAGAGGCGTGAATTCACCTTATTAGGCTTATCACGCCAGCGGTGATTCTAAAACCTCTTCTTCATCCTCCAGCAAAAGCGGGGAGCCTTCAATTGGAGCGTGCGAGCTAAGCGCGACGCCGCCGAAGCGCCGGTCGCGGCTTTGAAAATCGGAAATAGCTTCCAAAAGTTCCGTGCGCGTAAAATCCGGCCACAGCGTTTCCGTGATGTAAAGCTCGGCATACGCAATCTGCCATAGAAGGAAATTGCTGATTCGCATCTCGCCGGAAGTGCGGATTAGTAAGTCGGGGTCTTTCAAGCCGGTCGTGTAAAGATGCGCTGAAATGGACTCTTCCGTAATCTCGAGCGAATCGAGATTGCCTTCCAGCCGCGCATTGTCGAGCATGGCGTTGACGGCATCCACCAGCTCCGTTCGGCCTCCGTAATTAATTGCCAGGTTGAGGCGCATGCCTCGATTCCGGCCAGTTTTGTCCATCACGGCCTGCAATTCGTCCTGAACCACGCTCGGCAGAGATTCCAGGCGTCCAATCGCAATCAGTTGAATATCGTTACGCATGAGCGTGGGCAGTTCCCGGCGCAGATAAAAGCGCAACAGGCGCCACAGCCCTTCAATCTCATGCCGCGGACGCTTCCAGTTTTCTACCGAAAAAGCGTAAAGCGTTAGCGCCTCTACGCCAAGCTGTGCGCACGTTTCGGCAACCATTCTGACGGGAGCAACGCCCGCCTTGTGTCCAAGAATACGGGGATAATTCCGCTGTCGGGCCCAGCGGCCATTACCGTCCATAATGATTGCGATATGAGCTGGAATCCGTTTCGGGTCCAGCCGGGTCGCAATCTGCCAGTCGCGCTCACCGGGAGAGAGCGTCTGCAGCAGTTCCTTCATAACGTAAAGTTCTATAATACACGAAGCAGCCGGTAGAACAATCTTAATATTTGCCGATGAGAGGCGCCGCTACCGCGCCAAAGCACAGAAAGCTGCCAAAAGGCAGTTCATAACTGGCCGCATCTTTTCCTTTCCAAAAAATATAAGCCATCCCGAGCACTGACCCGCTTACTGCGCCCAGCAGCAAGGCAAATAAGCCGTTCTCTAAACCGAGAAATACGCCGATAGCCGCTAACAGTTTGACGTCGCCGCGCCCCAACGCTTCCCGCTTGCGAAGCCGTCCGTATAACCACCCGAGCAGCCAGATTGGCAACGATAATGCCAATCCTCCGATAATTGCGTTTACTACGGATGCGGCACGCAGATTCAAGGACACAGACAATGGGACCATCAAACCCGGCACCGTGACCCAAATAGAAAAGATCAGCCCTGCCAGCGCGGCTCCCCATGTGAGCTCATCCGGCAGGATGCGTTCTTCCAGATCCGTCCAAAAAAGCGCCACCATAACAGCGTCAAAAACACACCATTTCAGCGCCAGGAGCGTTGGCCCGTAACGAGCAACTGTAAGCGCGAAAAGTACGGCCGTCGTAAACTCCACGAGCACATAACGGATACCGATCGATCTTCTGCATCGACGGCACCGGCCGCGCAGAATGGCATAACTGAGCAGAGGGACATTGTCGTACCAGGCGATCCGATGCCCGCATTCGGGGCAAAAGGAACGCGGTGTGATGACGGATAAATCGCGCGGCAGCCGGTAAATGCAGACATTCAGAAAGCTGCCGAACAATAGTCCGAAGACCGCGGCAAGCGCCACAAACAGTAAGGGTGTATCAGTGGGCAAGGGCTCTCCGGTACGATGCCAGCGTGGCCGCAACCAGGTGGTAAGACGTGAAGCGAGATGCTACCTTTGCTCTGGCATTTTGAATAAGGATAGGAGCCAGATCCGCGTTTTGAATGATGCGCTGCATAGCCGCCGCAATCTCGCCGGCATCGTTCTCTACGAGAAGCCCCGAAACTTCATCTTCCACCACTTCAGGAAGTCCGCCGGTGCGGCTGGCAATCACCGGTACACCCATGCTCATGGCCAGGAGAGCGGCCGAGCCCAAACCCTCCGACCGGGTAATGTAGACAAACATCGATGCTTGGCGAAGATCGTCGGCAAGTTTGTCCGATAGGATAAGTTGAATCTGCGCCAGAGCGGCGGCCTGTGTCAGAAGATCGCGACCTTTTTGTGGGTCGGCGGATGCAAGGCCAACCGCGGGGTAATTGGGATTCCACTCGCCGGACGTTTCTTCTGCCCGAACTGCGTCGTAAACGACATCGATCCAGTCATCCGGAATGCCTCCGCGTGACAACTGAGCGGCGACGAAATGTGAAACGGCAAGGTAGCGCCGCGCGCGCGCGTACTTCCATTGAGACAAGGGCGAACGGCCGACTGCAAATCCTACACGACGCGAAGCGACAAATCTGCGGCGCGATGCAATCGCGGCGAGCGTGTGCGAGTGCGCATCGTGAACATGGACAAGATCCGCTTCCATTGAATAGCGCCAGATGTTTTTTAATCCGGCCGGATGCGTCTCGAAACCCGCTGCCGTAGCCGCCTTCCAGAGCGGGCGGCCGGGTCGAGCGAGCAGCACACATTCATGATGGACTTTGCGCAAGCCATCCATCAGCAGCAAGACCTGCCGCTGGCCGCCGCGCATTTCGCGCCCGCAATCCACGTGAAGAACGCGCAAAATCGAAGTAGCGGTCATCCCGGCTTACTTACAACTTCCGGCCCGGACTCATGTGCCTCGCCTTCGCATATTTAACAAAGTTATAAAGCGCGGCCATATAGGCGATACTCAAACCCTCCATGCCGTCCAGAAATCCGAGTTTGAAAATATACGTCCGAAGGAATGTCCAGGGCGGGTCCAACAGCAGCCGGGGAAGCCCGACGCGTTGTTCCCGCGCCGCAATCCCCTGCGCCGCCAGCGTCGTGTAGCCATCCATGCTGCGTAAATGTTCGGAAAGCGAGTTACAGGTGAAATGCAGCAGATTCGATTTCAAATGGCCTACAGATCCGATCACCTCCACCGACTCATGGACGAAATCTCCCACCCATCTCGCCTTCTTCCTGTTGAACAGCCTGACCTTTCTGTCCGGATACCAGCCGCTATGCAGAATCCAGCGGCCCAGATATTGAGCCAGTCGCGGCATTGTGTATCCGTCGAAACTGGGGCCGGATTTTTTTATGTGCCAGATCTCCGCTTCGAGCGCCTCGCTG
>DAISJE010000388.1:0-4933 GCA_036821665.1 Bryobacteraceae bacterium
CGCCGAAGGGGCGAGTCATCGTTCTACCGCGCGATGCGACGCCAATCGATTTCGCCTACGCGATTCACAGCGACGTCGGCAACACCTGCACGGGCGCTCGTGTGAACGGCATTATAAAGCCGCTTAAATCGACACTGCGCAACGGCGATGTTGTGGAGATTCTGACACAGCCGGGACATCAGCCAAGCCGGGACTGGCTGGCCGTGGTGAAGACATCACGCGCCCGCAACAAGATCCGGCATGTCATCAACGCTGTTGAACGCGCCAAGGCGGTGGAAATCGGTCAGAAATCGCTCGAAAAGGAAGCACGCCGCATGGGCATGAGCCTGGGCCGAATTTCGAGCGAGGACCTTGCTAGTGTGGCATCCGAATACGGCGTCAGCAAAACAGAGGATTTGTATGCGGCGCTGGGATTCGGCCGGTTTTCAGCCAGACAGGTGCTGCAGAAAGTCGCTCCTGAAAACGGTGCGCCGGAGGCGGTTCCGGCTGCTCCGCTACAACATTTCCCGGAACCAAAGCCGAGCGCAGTGCCCGGCGACCGCGACCTGACAATTCATGTCAGCGGTGCGGAAGACGTTTTGGTGTATCGCGCGAAGTGCTGTAACCCCGTTCGAGGCGAACCAATCGTCGGTTACATCACACGCGGAAAGGGAGTGGCGGTGCATTCGGTGCAATGCCCGAATGTGCAAAATCTGCTGTTCGAGCCCGAGCGCAAGATTGCGGTGGAGTGGGCGCGTAGCGCCACTGAGCCGCTGCCCGTCAAGGTAGTGATCTATACGGACGACCGGCCCGGCATTCTTCACCAGTTGACGTCCATCCTCAGTGAGGAAAAGAGCAACATCAGGACCCTTGAAGCGCGAGGTGATGAGAAGCGTAATGACGAAAGCGCGGTGATCGATATTACGATCGATGTGCGCGATAAAAAGCAATTAGAACGGGTCATCACTGCCTTCCGGCGCATCCCGGGAGTGAGGGACATCGAGCGCATGCAATTACATAACCCGATGCCGGAATCCTGAATGCAGCCAGAATTGGAACCGCAAGCGCCCATAGCCGATCCGGAACACATCGCCATTTCGAAATCGACCGGAATCAAGATCGACTGGCGAGACGGGCATCACAGCGATTTTTCTTTGGCGTATTTACGCGACGAATGCCCGTGTGCAACGTGCACCGGCGCGCACGGCACCGAGCCACAGAAATCGAACTACTCGAGTCCCAACCCCTTCCCGATGTTTAAACCGGCTTTGAAAATGAATTCAGTGGAGCCGGTCGGGCAATATGCCATTCGCATTTATTGGAATGACGGACACAGTTCCGGGATCTATTCGTTCGATCATTTAAGGAAAATTTGCCCCTGCGAGCAATGCAGGAGCAAGGGGAAGCAATGGTGTTTGGACGTTTAGCGCGGTGCCGAATCCAAAATAGAAAACACATCCGCAAAGCGTAAGCGAATATCCGCGGCCGCGAGTTCCTCGTTCACCGGCACTGGCTCTCCGCCGCGTTCGTAGCTCCAGGCCCTGCGCTTCTCTAGATCGATTACCCAGCAGGTGGGAACACCCCAATCGTGGTAACGCTCGCATTTTGCGAAGGTCGCGCCGAGGCGATCTTCGGGAGAAAGAATTTCAACGCACAATAAGGGCGGCTGTTTCGCGTAGCTTTCTTTCTGTGCAATGTCGCGGAGTTGCATAGCAACGTCGGGCAAGCGGGATTCCGTTTCCCGAAGCCGCGAGTGAACCTCTGCCGCTGCAAAATACTGCGGGAATCTGCGCATGATAAGCACAGCTAGCCAAGCCTGCAGGATTCCGTGCATCCAGGTCGGCGCAGGTTTATCGATTAAGACACCATCGACATACTCGCAGTGAGTGTTGTCGATGTCTTGGAGATATTCCTCGACCGGCACAAATACTGTGCTCGCCATGGATTCACCAATTTACAGCAATCGGAAGTTTACTTCGACCTGGGCTTGCGTAGCAACCGGACGGCCACCCTTCATACCGGGACGGAAGCGCCATTTCATGACCGCTTCGATCGCTTTCTCGTCCAAACCAAGCCCAAGCGGCCGGATGACGTGAATATCGCGCGGAAGGCCGTTGGCATCCACGACAATGGAAAGCAGAACGGTTCCGGAATACTTAGCTTTACGCGCTTCTTCGGAGTACTCGGGCTCAACTTTATTGACTAGGATTGGCGCCGAGACATCGCCACCGATGCGATAAACGCCGTTGCCCATGCCGCCGCCTGATCCAGGGCCATAGCCATCGCCATTACCCGGACCGAGGCCGCCGCCTGTTCCGGCCCCTAAGCCATGCGCGCCAGGGCCACCTGATAGAGGATCGAGCTTGCTCATCGGGTCGCCGTAGTTCTCAGCCTGGATGACCGGCGCCGGAGCTGTAATTGTGGGAACGACAGGAAGTTTGGGCTGTACCTTGGCTTCAGCCGGAGGAACGAACACCTTGGGGGCAAACTTCGGAGCCACCCCGCGGTTTACCGGCGTGGGCACTTTCTGGCCGCCGCCACCGCCGCCGCCGGCCTTCTGCGCGGCCGGAGGAAGTTTCGGCTTGTAATCGGGGATGTAGACGACCTTGCCCAAATCGATGATCTTCTTCTTGACCGCTGGCGCCTGAAATATCAGAAGCAGAAGAGCAATGACACCGACATGAATCAATAGGGAGGCTGCGCCGGATCGTTTTTCGCCGCCTCCGTAAGCTCCCCAAATGCTGCCTATTTCAACCGGCTTAGAAGTCAGTTCTAAAGGTGGGAGTTTGGGCGGTCTAACGAAATCTCGTATGTTCGCTGCAAAAGATTTGAACCAGGACTGTTCCACCTTGTTCAGCTCACCGAGCCCGTCCTCCACAGGTCTGGAGGTGAGTTCTAGTGGCGGGAGCTGGGGCGGGTGGATTGCCTCGCGGATGCTCCGAACAATGGACTTAAACCAAGGTTCTTCTAAGTCGGTCGCCACTAAAAGGCGATCTAGATGAGCGTCGGGCTGAACTACAGAGGAATGCTCCACGGTCTCTCTCTCCAGGTCGCTAGTCACGAAAACACTCCGCTATTCTCAACCTACATGCGCTTGATGCAATGCACCCGTTGGACGTATTACTAAAAATCACAGTTGCAAGATTCCGATTCGGCGCTGGTCGATACCATCAGTCTAGCCTACTTCGCTCAACGGGAGCGGGATTTGAGGCGCTCGAAATCCGCTTTTACGAAGGTTTCACATTCCTCCCAAATCGGTTCTAGTACGTCAATCAGATCGTGGCCCGATTCGAGACGCACCAGGCGAGCGTTTTTGTGATCGCGGACAAAGGCCAATGATTGTTGTACGGGAACTGAGCTGTCCTGGTTTCCATGAAAAATAAGGGCGGGCTGGTGGAAATCGGGGAAAGGCTCGAACCGGCCGGCATCCTCCATGAGCTGGAAGCCGAGCGGTATTTCACGCTGTTCCGCATAATGGAATACGGGAATAACGCCGCGTGCCCGCCATTCGGCAACTCGATCGGGACCGAGTTCAGCGGCCCAAAGCTGATGAAACCCGAACGCCGGCGCGAGCAATACCAGACGATCGACTTCTACGTGCCGAGCCGCATACAAGGCGGCCAAGTAACCTCCCAGACTGGAGCCGATCAGGATGACCGGCTCGCTACCGGCTACGGTTTCGAGCAGTTTTAATTGTCCGCTGATGCTAAGCTGCTCAAAGCGGCCTTCGGCGAGGTCTGGTATCTCGACATCAAAACCCAGGGCGCGCAGTTTGCCGGCGAAGAACTGGGCCTTACGCGAGCCAGGGCTCGAGGCAAAACCGTGTAGATACAGCACACGCAACGGATGTGGCAACATCTATATGTTAACGGCGAGGAAATCGCTGCAGGAAAGCGCCGCGTGACTTGCCAGATCTAAGTAGGATCGTTAGAATCTACTTGAACTCAAAAGGGAAACCCTCATAGGCATCAGACTCCCGCCTGATCTGAGTCAAATAGATCAATGAGATAGTTTAGTGTGTTGGACCCGCGCCGTAGGGCCGGAGCGTTACGAGCTTTGTGAATACAGGAGAACAGGAAATGTCGGTAGCAGAAAAAGTAAAGCAGATCATTGTGGAACAGCTTGGGGTGGATGAGAATCAGGTAGACCCGAGCGCTTCGTTCGTTGACGACCTGGGCGCCGACTCGCTCGACATCGTCGAATTGGTGATGGCTTTTGAAGAGGCGTTCGACCTCGATATCCCAGATGAGGACGCGGAAAAGATCAAGACCGTCAAGGATGCCGTCGACTACATCGAGGCGAAGAAGAAGTAGCTGATTGCGCGGATGAACTGGTTTTCCTTCGGACGCGCAGATGCGGCGAGAAGAAAATGGCGCGGCGAAGAGTAGTAGTAACGGGAGTCGGACTGCTTTGCTCGGTAGGTAAAGGCACAGAGGAGAGTTGGTCCGCCATCAAAGCCGGACAAAACGGCATCAGGCGTATCACGCAATTTGATGCCTCAGATTTTGCGTGCCAGATTGCGGGAGAAGTACCAGACTTTGACCCATTGAAATACGTCGAAAAGAAAGACGTTAAGAAAATGGGCCGGTTCATTCAGTTTGCGATGGCAGCCAGCGAATTCGCGGTAAATTCCGCACGATTGCCAAACAAACCGGAGGACGCCGAGCGGACAGGCGTTTACATCGGCAGCGGAATCGGCGGATTCGAAGTAATCGAGCGGGAACACAAGGTCCTGCTCGAGCGTGGTCCCAGCCGCATCTCGCCCTTTTTCATACCGTCCTGTATCGTCAACCTGGCCAGCGGATACGTCTCAATCAAATACAACGCTAAGGGGCCCAATTCGGCGACCGCTACTGCCTGCACGACTAGCGCTCATTCCATCGGCGATTCCTTCCGAATCATCCAGTATGGTGATGCGGATGTGATGATCTGCGGCGGCGCTGAGTCGGCAATC
>DAISJE010000389.1:0-4929 GCA_036821665.1 Bryobacteraceae bacterium
AAATCACCACTGAGATCGACACACAGCTTTACCACATCATCCTAAGCAATCGAGGCGGAGTGGTCAAAAGTTGGGTGCTCAAAAATTACAAGGACGATGATGGAAAACCGCTACAGGTAGTGGATACAGCGGCGACGGATGTTCCACCACCGTTCTCGCTCGAAATTAACGGCGCAAAGCCGGCATTCGATCCAAATAAAGTTCTGTATCGGGCGAAGCCAACTGCCGGCGGCTTGGGCATAGATTACGAATATTCGGACGGTAAGACTACTATCCGCAAGTCCTTCCTGTTCGGAAAGGATAGTTATCTCACGAGCGTTAAATCAGTCGTGCTCGAGAATGGAACGCCGATACCGTCATTGCTTATGTGGCGCGGTGGATTCGGCGACCAGAAGGTGCGCAGCGCATCTTCGAAGCAACGCACGGTCTGGTATGACACGAGCGCCGGAAAGCTTAAGACCGCTACTTTCAAAGACGCCAAGAACGGCCCGGTTACGAACACAGGGAATTATACGTTCGGTGGCTTGGAAGACAGCTTTTTTTCCGCTGTTGCCCTGCCGGCAGATTCCTTGCCGCTCGAATTACGAACCTACTCCGACGAAGTGAAGCAGCCAAACGAAGAGAAGCCTGCATCATATGTAGGCGTCGGCCTTTCTACCGGCGCACAGAACGACTTGTCGCTGTTCGTCGGTCCGAAAGACATCGACATTCTGAAACAGGTCAATCCGAAGCTGGCGCAACTTATCGACTGGGGCTTTTTTGGGGTCATTGCAAAGCCGCTATTTCTTTGGTTGAACTGGGTGAAAGAGCATTGGACCGGCAACTATGGATGGGCCATCATGCTGGTCACGCTGATCATCAATTTGGCACTGTTTCCGTTCAGGCTCACGAGCTTAAAATCCGCTCGCAAAATGCAGCGTCTGCAGCCGCAGATCCAGGCCATCAACGCAAAATACAAGGGCATCGGCATGCGTGATCCACGCAAGCAGGAGCAGAACCAGGAGGTCATGGCTCTCTACAAGCGTGAGGGCGTGAACCCGGTGGGAGGCTGTTTGCCCATGCTGGTGCAAATTCCTTTTTTCTATGCGTTTTACCGCGTACTCGACATTGCAATTGAATTGCGGCATGCCCCATGGCTGTGGGTTCCGGATCTTTCGTCCCCCGAAGCCCTGCCTATTCACTTGCTTCCGCTTATTCTGATCGGCACGCAATTCTATTCGCAGAAACTGACTCCAGCCGCGGGTGTTGACCCGAACCAGCAGAAAATGATGATGTTTATGCCGCTGATGTTCGGGTTCATGTTCTACTTCGCTTCGGCGGGGCTTGTACTATATTGGTTGACCAGCAACCTTGTGGGAATCGCACAGCAACTTATCATCAATAGATTCATGCCTACCCCCGCCCCTCCGCCAGCGCCCCCGCCGAAGGCACCTGTGAAGAGGACGGTAAAGAAATAGCCGCATGAAATATTCAATTGAAACGCTGCGTCCGAAACTTGAACAATTTCTGACACCGATATTGCGACAAGCCGAATTTGAGCTTTCGTTTGAACTGCGCACGCCTGAAAATCGTCACCCGGAAGTGGAGAATCCCGAAATTACAGTCGTGTTTTCGGGATCTGATGTCGAATTGCTGCTCGCGAACCGCGCTGAGTTGCTGCTCGCGCTAGAACACCTTTCGATGGAGGCGCTTCGCCTTCCCTCCGAAGATCACTCACTGATTTCATTCGATGCCAACGATTACCGTCTCTTACGAGTGGAAGAATTGCGGATGAGCGCCTTGGCCGCTGCTGAGAAAGTGAAACGCACACGTGTTCCCTTTCATTTCAATCCTATGACCAGCCGCGAACGCCGCGTTATTCACTTGGCGCTTCGCGAAGAAAAAGACCTGAGAAGCGAGAGCGTGGGAGTTGGGCCCGGCCGCGCGGTGGTCGTTATCCCAGCAGATATGCCAACGCCACCCGCCCCTCCCGCGCCTTATCATCGTGGCGGACATTCTGGCGGACATGGGAACGGTTCCCGTTCCGGCGACGGCAAGAGATACGGAAATAACGGCCGGGAAGGACGCGCGCGGAGTGGAAATCGTCCCCGTGGCGGTCGCGGCCGTGGCCCTCGTTAGCTTCTCCTAATGAATCCGCGCGACACGATTGTCGCCATTTCTACTCCTGTGGGGCGCGGTGGACTGGGCGTCGTTCGGTTGTCCGGCAGCGGCAGTCGAGAAATCGCCGAAAGAATAATCCGTTTCGGACACGTCCCGCACTGGCGCAGTTGGGGCAGTCAAATAGGCGAACTTATCGATTTCAGCGGCGTCGCAGTGGATCGCGTGGTGGTTTCCTATTTTGAAGCCCCACGATCCTACACTGCCGAAGATGTTATCGAAATCTCCTGTCATGGCGCGCCCGTAGTGCTGCGGCTTTGCGTGGAAAGAGCCGTGCGGGAGAGCGCCCGTATCGCGAAACCCGGCGAGTTCACTCTGCGCGCCTACATGAATGGGCGAATCGATCTTACACAGGCGGAGGCTGTTCGCGACCTGATCGACGCGACGACACTTTATCAGGCACGCGTTGCAGCACAGCAGATAGAAGGTTCAGTCTCTGGGCGCATACGCCCTGTTAAGGAGCACTTATTAGAGCTGATTGCACTGCTGGAGGCCGGTATCGATTTCGCGGAAGACGACGTGAGTGTCGCGCCGTCCACCGAAATCCTGGGCCGCTTGCGCCTCGTTCAAAATGGCGTACGAGAGTTGATCGCCAGCTTCCAACGAGGAAAGCTGGTATATCAAGGCTTCACGCTCGCGATTGTGGGACGGCCGAATGTCGGGAAGAGCAGTTTGTTCAACCGCCTGCTTGAACAGGACCGGGCGATCGTTACAGAGATTCCGGGCACAACGCGCGATCTCGTGTCGGAAGCGACGGCGATCGATGGCGTTCCGGTGAAACTGGTCGATACGGCGGGTCTGCGTGAAGGTCAAGACAAGGTGGAGAGCCTCGGGATCGAGCGCAGCTATCAGGCTATGGCCGACGCCGATTTAACCCTCGTCGTAGTCGATCTTTCAACCGGCATGGATGAAGATCGCACTCTGCTTGAGAAGCTGAAAGACCGCAAACCGCTCGTCGTCGGCAATAAGAGCGATATCGCGCGTGCGAATGTGAATGGACTGATGCGCGTTTCAGCCCTGACCGGCGATGGCATTCCCGAACTGCGGAAAGAGATTTTGCACCGGCTTGCGCCGGAAGGCCTCAGCGCTCCGGAAAGCGGCAGCATTACCAGCATCAGACACGAAGCTCTGTTGCGCGAAAGCCTGGAAGCGCTCGAGAATGCCGAACGCGCCGTCCACTTTCAGATACCCCACGAGATGCTGCTTCTCGATCTCTATGCGGCTCTCAAACCCATCGACGCTATTACAGGCGCCACAACGGCGGATGACATTCTGAATCGGATCTTTTCCACATTTTGCATCGGCAAGTGACGCCCTACACTTCGGACATGAGCCGGCGCTCGCTAACCCAAGGTCGTCACACGAATGCTGAAGACCGCTTGCTCGCGCGCGCGGCTCGGCATGCTGTTGAAACGCTGGAAACGCTTTCTGAGCCATGACCGAAGGGAGTGGTTGTGACGAACGTGAGCTTAAAGCTGCTTGGTGGGGAACGGTCGTGTTGTTTCTGGTTCACGGCTTAGTGGTCTCAACCTGGATAGCGAGAATCCCGGCAATAAAAACAGCATTGAAACTGAACGACGCCGTTCTCGGACTCACGTTGCTCGGAACTGCGGTCGGCGCAGTCTGCACGATTCCACTGGCCGGCTGGTCGATCGGGCGCTTCGGCAGCAAAAAAGTAAGCATAGGCGCCAGCGCTGCATTCTGTTGCTCGCTCGTTCTGCCGGCATTAGCGTTTAACGCCCTTACTCTCGCGATAGCGCTGCTCATTTTCGGAGCGACCGCGGCCGCCATGGACGTTTCGATGAATGCGCATGGTGTGGAAGTCGAGAAAGGGCTCGGCACACCCACCATGTCGCGATTTCATGGGATGTTCAGTCTGGGTGGAATGGTTGGAGCCGGAGTTGGAGGCTTGATTGCTCGACAGGGAGTTGGGCCGCTGCCACATTTCGGCATCAGTGCCGCGATCTATTTAGCAACCGTAATTCTGATTGCGGGACTGCTGCTTGATACCCGTGAGCACGGCGCCACCGACGCGCATCATTTGCCGTTCAACAAAATTCCTCGCGTTCTATTTGCACTGAGCGCGATTGGTTTTTGCATTCTACTCGCGGAAGGCGCAATGGCGGATTGGACCGCGCTTTACATGAAGCAAATTTTGAATGCCGATCCCGGAACAGCTGCAGCCGGATACGCTGTGTTCTCAGCAGCCATGGCGATCTTTCGTTTCCTGGGCGACATCATCACGGCCCGGCTCGGCCCTATGCGAACGGTACGTACCGGCAGCCTGGTTGCCGCGGGGGGTCTCGTCTGGGCTCTTTGTGCGCATGTTCCAGGTTGGGCATTGCCGGGCTTCGCGGCCGCAGGGGCCGGTTTCTCAGTGATCATTCCGCTGGTCTTCGGATCGGGCGGACGCGTGGAATCCGTTAATCCGGGCGCTGGTATAGCAACGGTTACTGGAATCGGCTATCTCGGGTTTATCGTCGGACCGCCAACCATTGGCTTTGCGTCACAGCTCTTTACGTTGCGCTATGCGCTCGGTGTGGTGGTCGCATGTTGTCTCATAACCGCCATCTTGTCCGGGTACATGCGCTTACTAAAACCTGCGGCAAGTGAACCGATCACGGAGCTTCATTTGTAAGCGTTGCTCGTTAGGCCTACTTCCTTTTCATATCCTGTCATCTCCAGGTAGCCGACACCATTTACAGCGTTGCCGCGCATTTGTCCCGTGTAGGTGACCGCTCCTTCCCAGTAAACCGGAGAGATGCTCCCTTT
>DAISJE010000390.1:0-4914 GCA_036821665.1 Bryobacteraceae bacterium
TGCGGAAGCGCGATGTGCTTCGAATTTCCACATAGAAGTACCTCGAACGGCGGGACTGGCTCGACTGTCCTGAGCGCAACAGCACGTCTCGAACACCGAGGCACGCTGAACGCGCGAGCGGCAGTCGTGCCTGTCCCCCATTTTGTCTGTTGGAATCAGTCTGTCTGTCTGCTACAGAAACTTCGGAAAGATAACAGCTAGCCGCCCGTCTTTTCTCTCGTACAGACTAGTTTCAGATCTACGCCTCCGCGCGGCGTCGTGATACGACTTGTCGTAGTGAGTGTGTTTTGATCCGCCGATAAGTCCCAACGGTCAATAATCTCTTCATCCTCGCCTGAGGAATCTTTCATGCTCGTTCGGATGACCAGTATGGGGCCATCCCAGAAAGCCTTGCTTTCCGCATCTCGTCCGTTAATAACATTTTTGGTGATGGAACCGTCGGTAAAGTAAGAAACGTCGGAACTCGAGGTTTTAGCGCCGGTGGTCTGAACCGTGTGGACATTCATAGTCTGCTGATGCTGATCCACCACGCGAACGATAATATCCGGCATGTGAAAGCTTCCGAAATTGCTCTGATCTTTGACCATCCGCCAGCGGCCCGAAAAGTTGGTTCGTGGTGCAGTCCCGGCAACCTGTGCGGTTAGCGAAACGGTTGAAACAAACACGCCGAGAACGGCAAGCGTCATCGCAATGTTACGCATGATTTCACTTCTTTACTGCGATCAAAACCACCAACACTATCAAAACAGCGGCAAGAACCGCGAGGATCGCGAAGAATACGATGAGCTTTTTGTTGCCGGCCGGCGCCGGTGTCTTTACTTGCGCCAGGGCCGCTACAGCGGGCGGCTTTGGCACGCTGACCTGTGGCGCCTTAACTTGCGGCAGAGCCGGTATTTTCGGCAACGCGGGAGCATTGGGTGGCGGCACAGAGCCCGAGCCAGGCGAGTTCCCTGCGCCAGCCTCCTCCGCAACGCGATTACCCTGGATGACCATCGTGTACTCGCTCGGGCCTCTTTGCACCGGCGGCGGAGCGGCGGGCGCTGGGCTAAAGTGCCTGGTCCCTTGCAGCGGATCATCCAAGGACATTGGCGTGGGATTGACGGTCTTTGCAGCAGCCGGCGGCTGTTCGATGGGGGGCGATACCGTCCCGCCGCCAAAAATTCTCGTATATTCGCCCGGTTCGTGCGCCTCAGGCGTTTTCGGCTTCGGCAAATCGCCGCCGCTGAAGAGATCCCGCGAATTGGCCGTCGAAATTGGGTAATCGGCAAATACGTCCTTCGGCTTCTGGCTTTCCGGGACGGGATGCGCGAAGATTCGCGTAAATTCGCCGGGTTCCGCAACGGATTTCTGCGGAACCGGAGGCATGGGCGTATTGGGGCGCTGGACAAAACCACCCCGCGACGATCGATCCTGGCTGCGTCTGATCTCCGGATTCGAAGGCGTCTTGCCGGCAGATGGCAATCCACCCTGGAAGAGCTTGGTGAATTCACCTTGTTCTTCCTTCGGCACTTGGGCTATTGGCGCTGCGGGCGAGGTGACGGGTGCCGGCGGTGCGGCCTGCGGCTTAAGGCTCTGAAAGACGCGCGTGAATTCGCCAGGCTCGCTTGGCGCCGTCGGTGTGGGGGTAGCTGCGGCCCTTTCCGGTAGTGCGGATGGCATCGATGAGCTCGGCGCAGAAGACTCTTTCGCAGAAGACTCTTTCAAGGTTGTTGGATGACTCGCATGAAAGAGCTTCGTGAATTCGCCGGGCGCGGTCTCTTCCGGTGTGGGATCGGGAGGCGCTGAATTACTCCGTGGCGCGCCTTGCGCTTCTTTCGCGGGAGTGGGCCCGTTATCCTGCCGGTTTTGCTCGAATTGGAGCCACTCGCGGAGAATAAGACACCGTGGCTCGCTCTGCGTCACCACATACCAGAAACCCTGATCGTCGCCGAAATCAAGCACAAGCCGGCGCGCTTCAGCCGAGCGCAGGAGAACCGTCGTCAACATGCGCAGAAGAGCCATCTGTTCGGCCGGCTCCTCCGTGGTCGATACGCGGTGGACAAATACGTCGCGGCCGCTCCCGGCTTCACGCGCCCGGAACGTCTGTACCGGCCCCGGAACAATCTGCTCCGTTTTCTGATATTTGCCCCCGAGAAACTCGGTTGTTTCCATAATCGGATTGCTTTCCTAATTCTTACACTCGGCTGGCGATTGTTCGCAAACCTTTCGCATCATCGACGTGATTTCTAGCAGGCAGAGTGCCACTATGATAGAAAGTCGGGAACCACTCATAATTTGTGCGAAATCTTTCAAGAATTGTTTGGGCCGAGGGAATGTATCTGGGACCTCACCATTTTCAGGCCCAGAGCCGCTATTTCGAAGATGCTATTCATTTCGCGGCTGACTCGTTGTGGTTCAGCGCCTTCGGATTGCTTGGTTATGAGCTGAATCAGGAGGCTCTTCGCAACGGCACGCTGCTGCTGTCCCATGCGCGAGGCGTATTTGAAGACGGTCTTTCCTTCGACATGCCCGCTTCCGACCCTCTGCCCGAGCCGCGCTCGATCGACCCGCTGTTCCCCCCGACCGCAGACGCGCTGCTAGCCTACCTGGCTGTACCTCAATATAAGCAGCTCGGCGGTAATTGTGTGCTGGATTCTAAGACAGGCTCCAATGGTACAAGATTTATCGCGGAAGAGCATCCCGTGTTCGATGAAATCACGGGCGGAGACGAAAAGCCCGTCCGCTTCGGACGCAAGAATATTCGCTTTCTGTTCGAAGGTGAAAAAAACGACGGCTACCGGTTGCTTCCGGTAGCGCGCATCCTGCGAGATGGCGCCGGCCATTTCGTGTTTGATGACAAATTCATCCCGCCCGTGTTGCGCTTCAATGCAAGCGAAGCATTGACATCGATGACACGCCGGCTTATCGATATACTTACGCAAAAGAACTCCGCCTTTTCCGGTGCTACGCGCGGTTACGACCGGCAGCAGAGCGGCATGTCCGCTCATCAGATCGCCACCTTCTGGTTCCTTCATGCCGTTAACACCGGGCTCGCCGCCCTCCGCCATCTTTACCTTTCAAAACAGGGCCATCCGGAAGAACTCTTCATGGAAATGTCCCGCCTTGCAGGAGCGCTCTGTACTTTCGGGCTGGAATCGTCTCCCGCCGATCTCCCCGTATACGATCACCTCGATCTGCAAGCCTGTTTCGATCCGCTCGACCGACATATTCGTGAGCACCTGGAACTGGTGATCCCGACGAATTGTGTATCGATCAGGCTCGAGCAGGTCGATCGCTATTTCTGGGAGGGCGAAGTTAATGACACACGCTGTTTCGGACGAACGCGGTGGTTTTTCTCGATTAGCTCCAATATCGGAGAGGCCGAGTTAATCAGTGGCACTCCAGCTCTAGTGAAGATCTGTTCCGCCCGATTTGTGCCGGAGCTCGTGCGACGCGCTTTGCCGGGCCTTCAGTTGTCGCACGTAAGCAGCCCACCCTCCGGGCTTTCGCCACGCATTACAAACCAGTATTTTGCTATTAACCGCGTCGGCCCCTGCTGGGACGATCTGGTAGACAAGCGCCGGGTCGGTGTATACATTCCCGGCGAGCTTCCGCATCCGGAACTCGAATTGCTCGTTCTTCTCGAATCCTAAGGATTTCATGGCCATCACATCTCAGAGCAGTGCGGCCCCTGTGGCGCAGCAGCCCCCCAAGCGTTACGAAACGCTGGCTTTGATTTTTCAAGAATCTCTCACGGTTGTTGAGCGCTTGCGGGCAAACCGGCAGCGCGTAGCCGATCCCGAAACGTTTCGAGCGCAGATGCGCAATGCTCTGAAGAGCGCCGAACAGGATGCCTTACGGCGCGGCTACTCGTCGGAGGACGTTCGTGTCGCGACGTTTGCCGTAGTCGCTTTTCTGGACGAATCGATTTTGAATTCTCAGAATCCGATCTTCGCCGATTGGCCGCGCAAGCCGCTACAGGAGGAACTCTTCGGTGTACACGTAGCGGGCGAGATCTTCTTTCGCAATGTTGAACGGCTGCTCAGTCGCCAGGATTCCGAACCGCTTGCCGATCTGCTCGAACTTTACCAGCTCTGTCTTCTCCTCGGATTTCGTGGCCGCTACAGCATGACGGGAGCGGCCGAGATTCGCTCGATTTCCTCTCAGATTGAGGAAAAGATTCGCCGCATTCGTGGCGTCCCGGCAGCTCCGGTCTGGCAGATTACGCCGCAAGCCATAAGGCCCGCGGGCGACGCGTGGATACCCATTCTCGGGTGGGTAGCGCTGGGATGTTTTGTCGTGGCGCTGATTCTCTTCGTTTTTTTCAAAGTCTCGCTATCGTCGTCAGCCGGTGAGTTGCAAACCGTCGCGGCTGGAGTCGCTCTCTGAGGAGCTCGCGATGAAACTCACCCGCTCCGTCTGGATCGCTATCCTTCTGCTTATCGCCTGGATCGTTTTGTGCTGGTTCCTGGGCCGCTGGCTTGGTTTGAAGCCGCCATCGCTACATTACCTGCGCGCCGGACTCGCTTTCATCGGCATCGTAGGGTTTATCGGCTACCTGATGCTTCGCTCGAAGGATGCTGAAGAAACGCCGCAGGACGGAGGCGCTGACGCATCGGCGGAAATAGATCATAACTTTGCCGAAGCAGCCAGACGTATGCAAGGCGCAACCGGCAACAAGCGATTAGGCGCTCTGCCGGCCGTATTCATTCTTGGCGATTCCGGAACGGCCAAAACAAGCATCGTCGCGAAATCCGGATTGGAACCGGAACTGCTCGCCGGGCAGGCTTTCCAGGACGTCTCAGTTGCTCCCACCCGCGGAGTGAATTTCTGGTACGCACGAAACACTCTCTTCATCGATCCCTCCGGCGCGGTGGCCATGAATCCGGCGGCGCGGAGGAAGCTCTTTAAAAAGTTTGTGCCCGCCGGCATGAG
>DAISJE010000391.1:0-4896 GCA_036821665.1 Bryobacteraceae bacterium
CGAATAGCTGCGTCGAATCTATTTACCTGGCAAAATAACCGGCGGCCCATGTCCCTCGGTTCGAAGCCTCAATTCCGCGTGCCCGCCTGTGCAAGCCGGAAGCAGCGCGCCGCGATAATAACTGATCCCGTAGACCCAATCGCGATTCACGCCGCCGTCGCACAACCGGTCGGAACTGGCCTTGATGCTGCGCCAAAAGCCGCGTGCAGAGACTTTCTCATCAAGAACCGGATAAGAAACGATCTTCAGATAAAATCCGCCCGCGACGATACACAGTACCAGCACTGGCGCCGCCCAGGAGCGCTTTGCGATCAGGACCGCAACAATCGGAACAAGAATGTAGAAGAACTCCGTTAAAGACACAGTCCCGACCGTTTGAAACGAAAGCCTGCCTTGCGCCATCGAGACTGGAAGAATTTTGGCGATAAACGGAACGCAAGCTGCCAGAACAGCACACGCGATTAGCCATGCGCGCGAAAACTGAACAGTTGACTTCGATTCGAATTGCGACGCGATAAGAGCGAACAAACTTGGAAACAGCGGAAGCAGATAGCCGGGCAGCTTATTCAATGAAGCGCTAAACAGCACCAGTCCCCAAAGGACGACAGCGGCCAGGCAGCGGCGGCGCGTATCCCAAGCTCTATTCCGCAGAAAAAAGATTCCGAGCAGCGGCGTCCACGGGAAAATGCCTGCCAGCAGCACCGGCAAATAGTAGTACCACGGCTGCACGTGCTGGAGCGTTGCGGAATACAGCCGCTCCAAATGATGTTTCAGAAAGAAATCTTCTATAAACGGATATCCGTTGTTCAGATAAACCGCGATATACCACGGACCTGCTACGACAACGAATGCCGCAATGGCGATCCACCATTTCCTCCATAACCGCCGTAAAAACCAGAACAGCGGTAGGGCCAATGCAATCGGAACAAGTCCCTTAGCGAGCGCTGCCAGTCCGATCGAAACGCCAATCAAAACAAATCTCCGGTTAACCTGGGTCAGCTTGTGCGGCTCGCGCATCAACGGAAGACTTAGAAAAACAGCAAGCGAGAAAAACACTGCGAGCGGTAAATCCGTAAGACACAAGCTGCTGAAGGCAAGCCATCCGGCTGAGGTCGCCAGGAGCGCGGCGGTCGAAGCCGCCGCTCTAAAACCAAATTCGCTTTTGAGGAGTACGAAAGAGGCGGCAAGGAATGCGAGGCTCAACAGCGCAACCGGAAGACGCCCGCATAAGTCCGGTCCGAGCCCAAGCGTCGTGCCCGCAGCCGTCATCCAATACACCAGTGGCGGCTTCTCGAACCAGGGCAAGCCCCAGAGTTTGGGAGTAATCAGGTCTCCTGTCCGCGCCATACTCCTGCCGATCGCCGCATAGCGTGGCTCGTCGGGGCCCAGTGCTCCGACGCCGTTCAGTTTATAGAGATACAAAGCCGCAATGGCGATTGCGATTGTGATGAACGCAAGGTGCCTGCGGAGAAAGGGCAACCCTCAGTATGGCCGATCGATTTACGCGAGCCGGTAATTGTTCGCGCCATGTTCATCTGCAGCTACGAACATATATCCGGATCCTTCGATGGTGGCAATTAGCCGGCGGCCGCGCTCCAGCTTGTGCTTTAGCTGCTGTATGTGAATGTCTATATTGCCCTCAAATGGATTCGTCCGTTTGTCGACCAGCGCCCGCATCAGTTCGCCGTTAGACACCATCCGCCCCGCCGATCGCATCAGGATCTCGAGAATGTTGAACTCGACGGGCGATAGATCCACCGGCACTCCGTCGCAAACGACTTCGCGGCTTATCAGATTCAACCGGACGCCATTTACCTCGAGAATCGGCCGATCAGACGCAGAATGCCGCTCGGTCATCAGCTAGCAACAACTCCATTTTGAACTTCACGAAGCCGGCGCTCGAGAAAACGGCGTTCGCTCTCGTTGGTGACCAGCTCGAGCGCTCTCTCGTAACTCTTTGCTGCGTCTTCTAGCGATCCGATACGGCGCAGCAGATCCGCACGTGTTGCATGCAACAAATGATAGGCTTCCAGATCGCCCGCTTTAGCGAGTGCATCGATCGCGGTAAGTGCGGGTGAAATGCCCTGTACCATGGCTACTGCTACGGCGCGATTGAGCGACACAATCGGCGATGGTTGTATCCGTTCAAGAACATCGTACAGCTCAAGAATTTGAGGCCAATCTGTATCCTCGGCCCGCGCTGCCCGGCAATGCAGAGATACGATTGCAGCCTGGATCGCGTAGGGCCCCGGTTCGCCGCGAAACGAATCTTCTACCATCGGCAGCGCTTCTTCGATTTGAGCGCGATCCCAATAGCTGCGATTCTGCCGGTCAAGTGTTACCAGGTCGCCGTTCTCATCGTGACGGGCGTGGCGGCGTGCATCATGAAGCAGCATCAGAGCGAGCAGCGCGGTGGCTTCCGGGGGAGGCGGCTTCATCAGCATCCTCACGAGGCGTACCAGGTGGATAGCTTCTGCGCACAAGTCCGTTCGGAGCAGCGGCTCACCGCGAGTGGCCGTATAGCCTTCATTGAAGATCAGATAGATCGCGGTCAAAACCGCATCGAGCCGCTCTGGCATTTCGTCCATACCGGGCACTTGATACGGAATATGAGCAGCGCGAATTTTACGTTTAGCCCGGACGAGCCGCTGTGCCATGGTTGTTTCCGATACAAGAAAGGCCCGGGCTATCTCGTCGGTTTCAAGGCCACCCAGCGTTCGAAGAGTCAACGCAACCTGAGACTCCAGCGCCAGCGCCGGGTGACAACAAGTGAAAATTAAACGCAGGCGGTCGTCAGGAATCCCGGCTCGCTCGTAATCCGGTTCTTCGGCTGGCTCGCTGACGCCCGACAGTCCCAGAGCTTGAACCGTTTCGTTGAACCGCGTGCGCCGCCGCAGCCGGTCAATGGCCTTGTGCCGGGCAGTTTGAATGATCCATGCACGCGGCTGCTCCGGAATTCCGGACGCGCGCCACTGGTCTACTGCAACCGCGAAGGCCTCTTGGGCAACCTCTTCTGCCAGATCGAAGTCATTGAACAGCCGGATCAGAGTGGCAAGAATCCGGCTCCAATCCGAGCGGTAAAGTTCCTCGATAACCTGGTCGGTTCCGCAGTACATCTCCCGATAAAACAATTTTCCGACATGGGCTGTCGATTCGCTGAGCGGCCGTTCGATCTATCTTAAGAGAATCAGTGATCAAAGATGGCAAGGAGCTTCATACATGCGATACATGCTGCTGATTTACCTTGATGAAAATGCCGCAACCGAAAGCGAGCGAGCGGAATGTTATGAGGAGTCGGCGCAATTAGCGCGGGATTTGCATGCCAAGGGACAATATCTGGCTGCTTCGCCGTTGTACCCGACCTCGACAGCGACCAGCGTCAAGGTGCGGGATGGCAAGCGGCTTGTAACCGATGGTCCATTCGCCGAAACACGTGAACAGCTCGGCGGCTATTTTCTGGTCGACGCACCGGATCTCGATGAAGCGCTCCGGATAGCGGCTCGGATTCCAGGGGCGCGCAACGGTACGGTTGAAGTGCGGCCGGTTCTGGAAGTGGCGGGCCTGCCCGAAAATCGCGCGCCCGTCGAATCGCACGCAAATGCGTGAAGACGTCAAATGTCAACTGAGCCTAAGTTGATTCTGAAAGGCCGATAGGCGGCCCTCGCAGTTACTCGTGTCCCGATTGGGCTTCGACATGCAAGAGGCAGTACGGGACGAAATTCCGATGACTGACAAGACAAGCGATTATCGGCGCTGTGCGGTGGCGATTGGGAAAAACATCGGCAGTACTGCGAGAACTATCAGGGAAAAAGTTACCGAGTTAGAGACTGATCCGCGAGCGTTTCTGGAGCTCGAAGTAAAAGGAGCAATCCGGCAGCGTCCGGGAGCATCTCTTTTGATCGCGGCGGGAGCAGGTTTGTTGGTTGGTCGGGCCCTCAGACATTAATGGGAATTAGGAATATATGGACGTAGAGGTTAATAGACCACTCGGGTCGATTTTGCAAGATTTGGCCGGCGATTTGACGGCCATTGTCCGCTCTGAGATCAGGCTAGCTAAGGCCGAGATAACTGTCGAAGCCAAACAATTTGCACACGCACTTCCGATAGCTGTTGGAGGTGCAGTGCTCGGCTTATTCGCGGTTGGTCTGTTGTTGACCACAATTCTGCTTGCAATCGCCCTCGTGCTCCCTTCCTGGCTGGCTGCCTTAATTGTCTTTGTAGGAACCGCCGTTGTAGCCGGGATCCTCCTGGCTATTGGCAGAGCGCGTCTGCGCCGTATCAATGTCGTGCCGGAAAAAACCGTCGATAGTCTGAAGGAGAACGCAGCATGGATCAAAGCCCAAGCCAGATAGAGCACGAGATCGAAACCCGGAGAGTAGGGCTTGAGATTCACGTCCGCGAGTTGGAGTCTAAGCTGGACGAAGCTACAGATTGGCGAACTTATGTTCGCCGCAAGCCACTCGCGATAACTGCGGGTGCGTTCGGTTTTGGATTACTGCTCGCTTTGATGTTCGGCAAACGGTAGCAAAGTACACGGTCCGTCAAGAACCGCGCGATAATTGCCCTTCAGAGCACCCAATCCATGAAGGTTTTTATCTTGCTGGCGGTCGCCGGATGCCTCCTCGCGCAGCCGGCCGAACAAAGTGCAATTGTTCTGCACGCGGCGCGGATGCTGGACGTAGAAACCGGCCGCATCATCACACCCGGTGAAGTGCTCGTAAAGGGCAACCGCATCGCTGCAACCGGACAGCAGGTCTCGCATCCGCTGGGGGCAAAAGTTATTGATTTGGGCGATACCACGCTGATGCCCGGTTTGATAGATGCACATGTACACCTTTTTCTGCATCCGGGAGCCGAGGATATGCAGACGGTGGACGAGTCCGTTCCGCAACGGAC
>DAISJE010000392.1:0-4892 GCA_036821665.1 Bryobacteraceae bacterium
GAGTACAATGTGTATGCGCAGATAGGCGTAATCGTGCTGATCGGGCTTGCCGCCAAGAACGCAATTCTGATTGTCGAGTTTGCGAAACACCAATACGAAAAAGAGGGTAAGAGTATCAGAGATGCCGCTCTTATTGGCGCCCGTATCCGGCTTCGCCCGATTCTCATGACGGCGTTTGCGTTCATCCTCGGCTGCGTGCCGCTATGGACCGCGTCCGGCTCGGGGGCTGTCTCCAGAAAAGTGCTGGGAACGACGGTAATCGGCGGCATGCTTTTCGCTTCTCTGATCGCCATTTTTCTGATTCCGGTGATGTTTTATGTAGTTGAGAAACTCTCACATCGCATTAAAGGCCGCCAGCCGGTTGCCGGAGAAGCGCCGCATGAAGGAGAACCGGCCTGATGCGCTGGAAAGGCGGCGTAATTACCGTCGGGTTTGCATTTTTAGCGAGCTGTACAGTTGGACCCAACTATAAGCGTCCGGTCGTTACCACTCCCGCCTCCTACAGAGGAGCAAATCCAAGCCAGACCATGCAGTCGCTAGGAAACGAGAAGTGGTGGGATATTTTTCAAGATCCGCAACTGCAGACGCTCATCCGCACGGCGCTCAAGCAGAATTATGATGTTCAGATTGCAGCGACGAGAATTCTGCAGGCTCAATCCCAGCTTGTGATTACGCGCGCGAATCAGTTTCCGAATGCAGGAGTTGGCCCCAGCATCGGCGGTGTTCGCTCTCCGGGAGTGCCAGGCATTTTAAAGCCGTATTCTTATTTGGCAGACCAGTTGATGCTCTCCGGTTCGTGGAATCTGGATTTCTGGGGACGATACAGACGAGCGACGGAAGCGGCGCGTGCCTCGTTGCGCGCCACGGAATGGGGAGAACGCGCCGTGTTCAGTACACTGGTCGAAAATATTGCGGCGGCGTATTTCCAATTACGTGAGCTGGATCTTGAGCTGGACATTGCAAAGCGAACCCTAGGCTCGCGCCAGCAATCGCTTAAATTGACAACAACCCTCGAACAAGGCGGCGCGACATCGCTGGTCGATGTGCGGCAGGCAGAACAGCTTGTTGAAACGGCCGCAGAAGCAATACCCGACACCGAACGGCAGATCCAGCAAACGGAAAATCACATCAGCATCCTGTTGGGCGAAAATCCAACCGGCATAGCGCGAGGCCGCACTCTCACCGAACAACCACTGCCACGAACCATTCCTGCAGGATTGCCTTCTCAGTTGATCGAGAGGCGGCCGGATATTCGCGAGTCCGAACAGGAATTGATTGCCGCCAATGCTGAGATCGGAGTGGCGCGCGCGCAGCTCTTTCCGCAGATCTCTTTGACCGGTAACGGCGGTGTTGAAAGCATCGGTTTGGGAAATCTATTTACGTGGGCGGCGCGCTCCTGGACGTGGAGCGCGACAGCGACCCAACCTATCTTTAACGCCGGCAGCTTACGAGCGAATGTTAAATTGGCGCAGGCCCAGCAGCAGCAGATGCTGCTTACCTATGAGCAGACGATTCAAACCGCTTTCCGCGAAGTCTCCGATTCACTGATCGGGTACCAAAAATATCGTGAATTCCGGGAGCATCAGCAACTGCTGACCACGGCGGCGCAGGATGCCGCTCGCCTTTCTGAAATCCGCTATCAGGGAGGCGTCGCCAGCTACCTGGAAGTGCTAACCAATGAGACGACGTATTTTTCCGCGCAGCTCAACCTGGCTCGCGCGGAGTTGGCTGAGCGGCTTTCACTCGTGCAGGTCTACAATGCTCTTGGCGGAGGATGGGAGCAGTAAGATCAATCAGAGTGAGAGGAGCTCCTTGTGCACTGTTCGCGTAGAGATCTGAGTTTGCTTCTGCCCGTTCTTTTTTCGGCTGTTTCGAAAGCAGAAAGTAAAGTGCTTCCTTCGAAGTGCTATGCATTCGACCAACTGGCTGTAGAGAAAAATCATAAGACCGGCATGGAAATACGAAATGTGTTTCGGGGAGAAACGCACGACGGCTGCCCGGTTGCGCTTCACATCAGCACTCTCCCTCCCGGTCAAATGCCTCACCCGGCGCATCATCACCTGCATGAAGAGATGATGCTGATTAAGGAGGGCACGTTGGAGGCTACTATCTCGGGTAAAAGCGAGCGAGTGGGACCGGGCTCCGTGATATACATTCGTTCCAACGACGAGCATGGATTGAAAAATGTTGGCGACGTGCCGGCCCAATATTTTGTGCTCGAATTCGGATCGGACAGCAAATGACAATACATAGGCGCGATCTGCTGAAAGCAATGGCTTCGGTGCCGCTAGGCATGGCCGCCGCGCACGACCAGAGTTCAGGCCGCTACGAGGCGAATTGGGACTCGCTAGATAAACGACCGATCCCCAAATGGTATACGGACGCGAAATTCGGAATTTTCATCCATTGGGGCGTCTACTCGGTGCCGGCATTTGCCGCGCCAAACGTCAAAGATGAAAATCCCTACGCGGAGTGGTATTGGAATTCGCTGACCAACGGCATGGACGCGAAGACTTCAACGGGTCATGGCGCGCTCACCTGGCAATTTCACAAGCGAGTCTACGGCCCCAATTTTCCCTATTTCAATTTCGCTCCCATGTTTCGGGCCGAGCTGTTTGATCCCGATAAATGGGCGGATCTTTTCGTGCGATCGGGAGCCAAGTATGTAGCTCCTACTTCCAAGCATCACGAGGGATTCACATTGTGGCGCAGCGCGGAAGCTAATCGCTCCTGGAAGCGCCCGTGGAACGCAGTCGATATTGGACCGAAACGCGACGTCTTACTGGACCTGACGGAAGCAGGCCGCCGAAAAGGGCTGCAAATGGGAATTTACTACTCGCTTTATGAGTGGTACAACCCGCTGTGGCTTTCCGATAAGTCGCGATATGTGACGGAGCACCTGTTTCCGCAATTCAAGGACGTAGTGAACCATGTCAAACCGGCGATTATTTTTTCGGATGGCGAATGGGAGCTTACAAGTACGGAATGGCGTTCTCCCGAATTGCTGGCTTGGCTATACAACGAATCGCCCGTCGCCGATATCGTTGTCGTTGACGACCGCTGGGGAAAAGATACGCGGCACAAGCATGGAGGCTATTACACGACCGAATATACATCCGGTATGCAGCAATCCAGCCATCCGTGGGAGGAAAGCCGCGGAATGGGCTATTCATATGGCTACAACCGTATGGAGACGCTAACGGACTATCACACCGAGCGTCAGCTTGTCCTCATGCTGATCGATATCGTCAGCCGCGGCGGAAATCTGCTTCTGGATATCGGACCACGAGCCGATGGACACATCCCGGTGATTATGGAGGAGCGGCTGGTTCAGATCGGTGACTGGCTTCGGCCAAACGGTGAAGCAATTTACGGCACGCACGCTTGCAAGCGGCCGGCTCAGTGGAGTAGCGGAACGATGCCCCACATGGAAAGCAAGGAATTTCGCGCGGAGTACGACATCACGAAACTCGTTGATAATCCACCGGCCGGATACGCGCACATCGAGGCGTTCTTCACGGCGAAAGACGATGCGATTTACGCCATTCTGCCGGGCTGGCCCGCCGGTGAGATCTCACTGAATAATTTCGGGGCCGGTTCCGGCGCGAAAATCAGCTTGCTTGACACCGGCGGCGAGCTGAAATGGACCACGCGGGGACGTCAGGTTGTGGTGAACACTCCCGACTCATTACGGCCAAAGACGCACCGCCAAGCTTACGTTCTAAAGATGAGTGGCGTGACAGAGCAAGCATAGCTCCAGTCCCACAAGAGCTGCGCGGCCCGGCATAACGACGCCATAGACCGGCTGATAGTCGGCATTCGTTAAATTCGTAAGTCGCACGTACGGATGAAACCTTGAGCGTGTCCACGCGGCATATGCGTCCACGAGTACATAGGCATTCCGTTGATATTGATTGGTGATGCCCGTACGAAGTCTCGCTATCCAGCCGCGCGGCGAGATGCGCTGCCAGCGAATGGTGGCTTGCTGGGTCGGATAGTTGAAAACGTATTTCGATTGATAACCGTCCAGCACTCCCTGACCGCCATGTAAACCGGTGTATTCAAGTTGTACAGTCTGGGAAGGCTGAGGCGACCAGAAAAGCGCAGCTTCCCATCCGGTGAAAGTAAGTTTCCCGAAATTCAGCGCCTGCCAGATGTCGGAAGAGTTTGCTCTGACGTAGTCAATATCATCGGTTTCGTGACGGGAAAATACTGTCAAGGCACTTCGCCAGTGAGCCGCGGGGTAGAGATCGACGCCCGCTTCGTAGTTCATGGCCCTCTCGGGTTTGAGATTCGGGTTTCCAATGTTCGCAGGATCGTGGTAATACAGATCGGTGTAATTCGGCAGGCGAAAAGCCCGGCTCACCGACCCGCGCAGCTTCGCCTTCGACCCAAGCCAGTAACCGGCGCTGAAAGAAGGAATCGCAATGGTTTGAGCCCGTCCGTAGAATTCCTGCCGCGTGCCGGCGCTAAAGGAGAACCGATGCCACGAGCGGACGTCGATATCGCCATAGAGCGCGCCTTGTTTGCGAGAGTGAACGCCGAGATTGTTGCTTGCGACATGATCAGATAAAAATTCCGCCCCGTAATAGAAATGCAGGATTTCGTGCAAGGTATCCTGGCGTCGCAAAGCAACATCCCACGTCTCATCCTCATGGCGATTGGTGTAGAAACCTGGATCGTCGCGCAAAAGCTCATACAAATCAGTGTGCCGGCGATAGCCTAGAGAAAATATTGTATTTTTCCCGAGGTCCTGGGATATGGTTGCTAGCCAGGTTTTCGTGCGCTCCCAGGAATTGAAATTGCCATAGAATTGATCCGCGCCGAACGGCCGGTCGAGAAGCGAAAGAAAAACGCGCGTAAGTCCCAGCCTGGTCTTTAACCATGTTTGG